>JAEYUD010000200.1 GCA_023433685.1 Bacteroidota bacterium | reverse complement strand
GCGTTATAAAGTAGTGAGCGGCAAGGGCAGCCGGACTCTTTTTCCCCGCTTTAATCTCTATTTTAAGCCGGTTTGAGACAATATATGCCATCTCGGTGCTCGAAAAGAAAGCACTGACCACCACCGTGACAGCAATTATGATTAATTCGGTTTCCATTTCAGTAAGTTCTTTTTACTTCCACGGTTTCAGAAGTGCCGCGGAATGTTTCTCCTTTATATTTAAGCACAAGTTCGATCGAGGCTTTAGCAAGATCGCGAAGACCTTCCGCGCTGTTCCTCTCTTTTGAAACAAACCGTAAGTTAATAAAATTCGTTTTCCCCGGTTTCTGGTATTGGTCAGCAATAAGTTCCACCCTGAAAGGGTATCCGCGCGCAGTCTCACCCGAAGTCATAACAGCCTCTATACATTCGATGCTGTCGATCTGCGGCTTCTCATAGGCGGCAAGCGTGGCTTCACCTGCAAAGAGGAACCCGGCTGGTCCGCCCGGCATCAGATCAATCCACATATCCACCTTGTCAATCTTTAAATATCCCATCTGCATCACTTCCTCCTTGTTTCCCTGGGCAGACCCCTCCCCCTCCTTCTGACAGTCGCATCCGCAACCCGCTAAAATCAAAGAAAACACCACAATACCAACGAACATATAAAAACTCTTAGCCCGTGCAGTCATACTTCAAACCTCATACTTCATACAAAAACTTCATGGTTCACTTCGCCACGGCGAATCACAGTTTACACTTCAAATAAGTTTATACACTATCAACACAGTAGTCGATACATATAGAATCGCGTTAACAATGGTCGGCACGTCCTGCATCAGTATCTCTATGGTACTTTCACCTTTATTGTACTGGTAGACCAGATACATATATCTGAAGATACCAAATACCACGAACGGAGTGGTGTAGATAAGCTGATCGGTACCGAAAATCTCCATGGTTCTGGGGGCAACAGTGTAGAAAGCGTAAAAAACTATCACCCCGCCAGATGAAACGGCAGATATCTGATCGATGAATCTTCTCGAATAATTTTCCAGAACTTTCCTCACGAGAAGGTGATCCTGCTCTTCGGTACTTAAAAGTTCCGACTCCGACATTCTCTTCATTACTGCCAGGAATAACGAAAGGAAAAGTGTGATCAATATCAACCAGCTTGAGGCTTCCACTCCGATCACGACAGTTCCTGCCCAGACCCGTAAGATGAATCCTCCAGCGATCGAAAAGATATCAAGAAGAACAATGTTCTTAAGTTTGAATGAGTAGGCAGTATTTAACAGAATGTACGCAAGAATCACGATCTGGAACTTGACATTAAGCTGAAACGCGATGCTTAAAGTCAAGAATCCCAATACTGAAAGCACTGCAATGGCTGATCCAACTGATACATCACCGGCAGGGATAGGGCGGAGTTTCTTTTTCGGGTGCAGTTTGTCCCTGTCGCGGTCTACTATGTCGTTTAGCACATAGATCATGCTTGAGGCGAGGTTGAAAGCTACAAATCCCAAAAGGGTGAGAGAGAGGTGCTCCCAATGAAAAAGGTTCCGGGAGTAGACCAGAGGCACGAACAGGAAAATGTTCTTTATCCAGTGCGGCGCTCTGATCAGCCGGAAATAAGGGGTTATTCTCAAAACACTACTTCTTCCGTGTAGATTCCGAATGGCTCTTTGAGCACGTCGATCATCTCACCGAGGGTTACATAATTTGCCGCTGCTTTAACAAAAACGGGCATTAGGTTGTTACCGTTCAATGCAGCATCATTGATTTCTTTCAGCGAATTTTCGACATCCGCGGCACTTCTGCTTTGCTTCAGGTCGGCAAGGCGCTGTCTCTGAAGTTTCTCAACCTCAGGAGAAATGGTGAGAATCGGAATATCGATCTTCTCATCTGTCTCCACGAATTCGTTTACGCCGACTATTATCTTCTCTTTTTTGTCTACTTCCTTCTGATAAGCATAAGCCGCGTCGGCTATCTGTTTCTGGAAGTAGCCCATCTCAATGGCTGGGATCACCCCTCCGAGAGAGTCGATCTCGTCGAATATCCTGTTGGCTTCGGCTTCCATTTTGTCGGTCATCGACTCAACCATGTAGCTGCCCGCGAGGGGATCAACAGAATTAATTACGCCGGTCTCATAAGCGATCAGCTGCTGTGTTCTGAGAGCGATCTTAACCGCTTTTTCGCTTGGAAGTGCCAGTGTCTCATCCATTGAGTTGGTGTGGAGTGACTGTGTACCTCCCAGAACTGCCGCGAGCGCCTGAAATGCGGTTCTTACAATATTGTTCTCCGGTTGCTGCGCGGTAAGAGTGCACCCGGCGGTCTGAGTGTGGAACCTCAGCCACCAGCTTCTTGGATTCTTCGCGCCGTAGCGTTCTTTCATCCGCTTCGCGTAGATCCTGCGCGCGGCCCGGAACTTCGCGATCTCTTCAAAGAAATCGAGGTGTGAGTTGAAGAAGAACGAAATCCTCGGCGCAAATTCATCGATATCCATCCCTCTCTCCATGCACGCTTCAATGTAAGCGAAACCGTCGGCGAGTGTATAAGCGAGTTCCTGAACTGAAGTTGAGCCTGCTTCACGGATGTGATAACCGCTCACGGAAACCGGGTTCCACTGCGGCACTTCGTTCGTGCAGTACTCGATCATGTCAACAATTATCCTCATTGATGGATGGGGGGGATAGATGTATTCCTTCTGAGCGATGTACTCTTTTAAAATATCATTCTGGAGTGTGCCTCTTAGCTGTTTGAAGTCGACCCCTTGCTTTTGAGCCACCGCGAGGTAAAAAGCGAAGATCATCGCCGCGGGCGAGTTGATCGTCATTGAGGTCGAAACCTTGTCAAGGGGAATCCCTTTGAATAGAGTCTCCATATCCTCAAGTGAAGAGATGGAAACTCCGCATATCCCCACTTCACCTTCGCTCAGGGGGGCATCCGCGTCCCAACCCATCAGGGTTGGAAGGTCGAAAGCAACAGAAAGACCGGTCTGACCATTTTTAAGCAGGTAGTGAAAGCGCTCATTGGTATCTTCAGGCGAACCGAATCCCGCGAACTGTCGCATCGTCCAAACCTTTCCACGATACCCGTTCGGGTGGATCCCGCGCGTGTATGGATACTCACCCGGGAAGCTCAGGTCGCGCATATAGTCGTGCCCTTCGATATCGTGCGGACCGTAAAGAACATTAACCGGTTCACCACTTACTGTGGTGTACTTCAAACCATTATCTTTTGAACGGGCAACTTTTTCGCTGTACTCGTTCAGTTTCTGCCTGTAGTTGGCGTCACTCATTTTGATCTCCTGTAATTTTCCTTTTTTTACTCCACTTTGCTCACGATCACCGGCAACCATATTCCCCCCGTCTGATCGTAAATGGTATTTTCACTTTAAATAATCTCGAAAGTTATGCAAAATTGGAATTATATCAAAAGTTTTTTTGAAACGCCACTCCCGGTTTTCAATAGTAAAATATTTTGGTTATATTGCAAATTATTCACTCCCAATCGATTCGGAACAATGAACACCGAAAAGCAGCCCAAACAATTAACGGCAATTATTGTGGATGACGAACTCCACGGGAGGGAAAACCTTCGCGTGTTGCTTCAGAATTACTGCCCCGGCATCATGGTTAAGGGACTTGCATCCTCGGTCACTGAAGCGATCTCACTGGTTGAAGAATTTGCACCAGATGTAGTGTTCCTTGATATTAACATGCCGGTACTTGATGGTTTCGACTTCCTCGAGTCGTTCCCGAAACGGGAGTTTTTAACGGTTTTTGTTACAGCCCACCAGGAGTTCGGTATTAACGCGGTTAAGGCAGGTGCCATTGACTATCTGTTGAACCCGATCGATATCAGGGAATTGAAGCTGACGGTCAGAAAACTGTCAGGTTTTTCTGAAAAAGCATCTGCTGAGCCACAATTCACACCCAAAGCCAAAATAATGATTCCGGAAACCCACGGATTTTCAGTCACTAACGTGGAAGACATCATCAGGATCGAAGCGGAAGGCAGCTACAGTTTGGTCTTTACCCGGGATGGCAGGAAGACAGTTGTATCACGAACCCTGAGCGATTTTGAAGAATCGCTGCCTCCGGGGATGTTCTGCCGCATACACAGGTCAAGCCTGATAAATCTTGACCTGGTGAAGGAGTACTCCGTTATTGATGGCGGCACTGTTACCATGATCGATGGTGCAAAAATTGATGTTTCAAGGAGAAAAACGAACGATTTCCTGACCATGATCCGGAAAAGGCTGCGCTCCGTTTGAAGCAGGCTGCACTTCCCTTTTTCATTTTTTACATCTTTTTTTTCGGCTTCCGGCAAGATGTCAGAGCCGAAATACCCCCATACCGAAAGTTCAGCACTTCTGAAGGACTCCCGTCATCAACGGTTTTTGACGTTATGCAAGATCGTGATGGATTCATCTGGATGGCAAGTCTCGGGGGTGTTGTCAAGTACGACGGGATAAGATTTACCCTCTTTAAAGCAAGGGACGGACTAAATGTAACCTCTACTGTTGCGCTCGCCCAAAGCCACAACGGTGATATTTTCTTCGGCAGTTACGAGAACGGTATCAGCATTTTGCACGATGGAAAGATCAGCAACTACTACCGCGACACCGAAGGGAAACAATTCCCTTGCTCTTATTTCTTCATAACAAATGACCCTCAAAAGGGGGAATTGCTTTGGTCGTACAAAAACTCCGGCTGGTTTCACGCCCTCCAAAACAAGGGTGGAAAAGGGTTACCGCTTAAGCCGATTGAGTTCGGACGTAATCTCACAAACCGGGCGGCTGTTATTAATGACCGAGTGCTCATTTCCACCAAAAATGGGCTTTATGAGCTAAAATCAGGCAAGATTTTTCCAATTGAGATTCAGGGACTCCCACGGGATCCACTGTTCAAGATTTCTCCTTCACGCGACAGGGCTTTTCTCGTTGGAGGTGAAGGGATCATATACAGGATCAAAAACGGAAAAGTAACCGGCAATTTTGTTATCAAAGTAACAAATGGTTCGAACGATGTTAACGAATTGATAGAAGACCGGTATGGTAACATCTGGTTTTCTCTCATGGGGGGCGGATTATATATCATCGACGGATCCACTGGTGCACAGATCGATCTTGCGACCAGAACCGGATTGACAAGCACAAACATTACCGGCATGATGGAAGATCGTGAAGGAAATATCTGGGTTTCAACTTACGGTAAAGGCGTCTTTTGTTTCCACGACCGCTACGTTTCGGCATATAACGAATTTGATGGGTTAACCAGTAATATTATTAACTCTATAATGGTAACTTCAAAAGGGGAGGTGATTGCGGGCACCGCGGATGGAGTTAATATCTTGAGAGTCGGATCATTTTTCAGCACTCCCGTTTTCTCACTCCCTTCACAACCGGCGTATATTTACAATATATCTGAGTTTAACCACAGGATTTATGTAGCAGGCGTTTTCCGCATAGATGAACCCGGGATATTCAACTTCAAAGGTATCGACTTTAAATTTTTTAACAAACCGGCTTTCTATGTTAGAAAAGACGGCTCAATTATCCTCGCTTTGTTTAATAATGGCATACAGTTGTGGAAAGATCCTTTCGCCACGGGCCTTCCTTCCGGTGAGTTAAGGGTGTTCAGCGATTCTGAAAAGAACTTCAGGATAAATGATGTTACAGAAGACCCCCAAGGCAACATCTGGCTCGCCGCTTCCAAAGGGCTGTGCAGGGTGAGTGATCTCAACTTTAACGGGATTACACTTAAAGGAAACAGAACTTATTTTACAGGTGATAAGGTAGCGGGTTCATCATTGAAATCCATCTCGATCGACAGAAACGGGGATATATGGGTCGCGGGTGAAAAAGGGATCGCCGTCTACCGCGCCCGTACCGGGAAGTTAACATCGTGGACCAGGTTTGAAGGGATTGATCTTTCGCAGGCCACTTCCATAGATTTCGACTCAAAAAACAGGGTTTGGGTTGGTACCATGGCAGGGCTTTATGTGTTCGACAGAACAGAGGTACACAAGTTTCACAGGATGAACTGCCTCCCTTCGAACGAAGTTCTCACTCTGACTTATGACCCAAAAAGGAACATTATGTTCATTGGTACGAGTGACGGACTCATTCGTTTCGATATCAATTTGTATGACGGCTTGAAACCCGTAAAACCGGGGATCAGAATTACAGGCATTCATAACGGGAACTACTTAATGAAACAGGGCTCAGTTCTTGAAGTGGGACCTGACGACCGGAACCTGAGGGTTGAGTTCGCCCCTCTTTTATTCTCCTCTCCCGCGGCTGTCTCTTACCGTTACACTTTTGATGGACTCGAGGACATGACGGAGAGTGGTTTCATCAACTTCACAAATCTTGACCCGGGAGAACACTCGTTAACTATCACAGCGGAGATGGATAATTCACTTCCGGGCACACCATATAAAATGGTAATAGATGTGGTGCCCGTTTTTACGGAGACACTTCCCTTTAAATTTTTGGTGGTTTCTGTATTTCTTGTCATTGTATTTGTTGGTGTAAGAATAAGATTGAACAGTTCCGCGAAAAAAGCAGCCGAAAAACTTGCGATGAACGAAAGGATCAACGAACTTAAGCACCAGGCGCTCTCGGCGATGATGAACCCGCACTTCCTTTTTAATTCACTTAATTCCGTGCAATATCTCGTAAATTCGAACCGGAACGAGGACGCTAACAACTATATCGCCATGATGGCTCAACTTATGAGAAAGAACCTCGATGCATCCGCAAATGGATTTATCTTGATTTCCGAAGAGATCGACCGCCTCAAACTATACCTCGAACTTGAGAAAATGAGATTCTCTCATAAATTTGATTTTCAGATTACCGTCGAGAACGGCATTCGACCCGACAAAATTCAGATCCCAAACATGATTATTCAGCCATTTGTTGAAAACTCGATCTGGCACGGTCTCGCTGATAAGAACTCGGAAGGGCTAATCACAATTCACTTTGAAATGGAAACTGACTCTGCCTCAAACCATATCTTAAGGATCAGAATTACCGATAACGGAATAGGCATCGCCAACGCGATCAGAAAAAGGAATTCTGAACACATCTCCAGAGGTATGAGCATAATTGAAGAACGGTTGAAATTGCTCAGTATGAAAATGGAAATACCAAAACCGATAGTCATTGATGATCTTGGTGAAAAAACCATCGACTCTTCAGGCACCGAGATCATTATCTCATTGCCTGAACCACTCTATAAACTGATCTGAAATTGAATGGCAACTCTAACCGTTTGAAAACAGAGGGGTACCATTCACCTGAAATCAGCCGCCACTCGCTGCTTCCCTCTCCCTGATCTCTAATAAATAAAATATTTTTGCTCCCAAACACAAGGAGCATTTTATGTTATCATTCAAACAGTTTATATATTCCCTTCTGCGGATTTCGAGGGACAGCGCGCGTTCCCTCCCCCGTGCTGAAATAATCAGAAGGAACAAACCCGCTGAGACTCAGGATAAAAAAGACTCTCCCGGTAAATCCGACCGCGGTAAATTCGCGATCGCGGCATTAGCGATTCTCTTGCTTGCCACTTCACCCCTTAGATCACAGTGGTCGCAAACTAGCCTTACTCCGTTTATCAATGCCCTCTTCCAGAACGGGACATACTTGTTCGCGGGATCAAATCAGGGGGTACATAAAAGCGCGGACAACGGATCCAACTGGAACAATGAGAACACAGGCCTCACAACCCTTGATGTCCGGGGCTTTGCTACACAGGGATCAAACATTTTCGCGGTAACATTCTCGGGAGGTATTTACCGTTCGGTCAACGGTCCCACATGGAACTGGAGCCTGATGCAAGCCGGTAGTTTTCACTGCATCTATTCAACCGGCACTACACTTCTTGCCGGTTCGGTAGGAGGTGGTGTTTACATCTCCAATAATAACGGCACCACCTGGGCAACTTCGAATACCGGACTTACCAATCTGACCGTCTGGAATATTTATGCTTTTGGCTCTCAACTCTTCGCCGGAACTCTGGGGGGTGTTTTCCGCTCTACCGATAACGGGGCCACTTGGTCGGCCGCAAACTCGGGGATCACTTCCCTTGATGTCAGGGGGCTATTCTCACAGGGCTCAACCCTTTTCGCTGGAAGCATCGGCGGTGGCGTTTATCGCTCAACTGACGCGGGTAACACATGGACGAATGTAGCGGGCGGTGCTGTCTATACTTTCGGTATTGCCTGCGGAACCGATCTTTACGCAGGAAGAACAAACAGCGGCGGTATTATTAAATCGACTGATAACGGATTGACCTGGACAGCCGACAATTCGGGACTGCTTCAACCCACATTAAGCTCATTCGCCTCAAATTCATCATACATTTTTGCCGGTACTGGTGGCGGAGTTTATCGAAAGGAGATCAACTGCCCGGTAAACACCTCATGCATCACTTGGGATCTGATGCAGTCAGGAGCTGTCACCGCGGCATCTTCAGGTATGAATGGCAGCGCCGAGGTTCTCGGAGCAGGCACATCGAGCCCCTTTATGTCAATCTTCGCTCCGTATACCGCCAATGGACAGAGATTATGGTGCGGAAACACAGGGTGGGTCGCTGGCACACTCGATCCAAACCGGTTCATCGAGTTCAGCGTAACCCCCTCACCAGGCGGGACGATCACAATCAATAACGTTTCGTTCAACTACGGTGACAACCCACTTACAACCAACTTTAATATTCTAAGTTCAAAGGTGTACTACTCCACTGACGGATGGTCAACCTCAACCCAACTCGGTGGTACTTTGAGCTATCTAAACACCGCCATGCAGACGTTTAATCAGCCAATACCCGGCGGTGTCACCATCACGTCAGGGCAAACCTTCTCCGTGAGGATCTACCCCTATACAACCGTTGGCAGTAGCCCCATGACACCTTCTTTCGCGATACACAATAATGTGAATTTCTGTGGAAGTGCCACCGGTGGCAATCTTTGTGATTCACTTTCCGCGACCGCGGTAAGAACCGATCCGAATGATTGTAAATGGCGGCTCGATATCCATAATCCCGTGAATATGAGCGGAATTGCCGCGATCCAGGTTCAATGCCTCTCACCAAATCAGTTCACTACCGGTTCGGGTCTTGGTACAAACTATCAGACCTGGATCACCTCAGGCTCAAATATTTTCCTTCCCCCCTCGGGTGGCGTACCCGGTGGAAACCTCACCGGTTTCTATAACATGAGCCTGTTATATGTCACCAACCCGCAACTTGTGGTGGTTAAATGGCTTGATGCCAACTTTAACACGGTGTGCTCTGATACCGTTGAACTGAACTGTGAGGTCGGTTGCGCGACAATAACAAGTGATTCTGTGTGGTGTAACGCGGCCGGCTCCGTATATGGGTACAAGTTCAACAATACCGCAAACTTCACCATCGCGAATGTTGAATATACAATTCTTTCTCCTGGCGGGGCAGTTGTGCATCCCTCAAGCGGAAGCATATCACCCGCGGTACCTCCGGGTGGCTCATCTACCATGCAGAATCTGGCAGTTTCGGGTGTTTCGATAGGTGATACTGTAAAGATATGGGCTAAATTCAAGAGCTCCGATAACTGCTGCTGGTGCTATACAACACTTAAATTTGTTGTCCGGTCATGTGCTTCTGTCTGTGATTCCCTTTCGGTTTCCGCTTCGGGATCAGCCAAAAACTGTGTTTATTCGATCACATTAACGAATAACAGCACCATGGTATTCTCAAACGTTGAGTTCGAACTCCTTTCGGATGGAATGTTCAGCAATTTCACCACTTCTCAGGCGGGTTGGGGCTTCACTAACGTATGGCCCAACAACAAGATCAACCTGATCCGTGTACCTGTTTCACAGGGTATTGGTCACGGTACATATAGCAATGTGCTCGATCTGAGCATCTCACAGTATTCCAATCCGCTCGAAAGGATCGCTGTAAAGTGGATCAAAAACGGTAATGTGATCTGCACAGATACACTTCTGCTGAATTGCGTCCCTGCATTAACCCCGAATGACAGTTGTTCACAGCTGATCTATGACACAACCTACTGCCTCGCCACCGGTGGATACAGATTGGTGTACAGGATCAGAAACAACTCGAACATTATCACTTCCGGATACGGTATCAACCCGCTTACTCCGGGCGTTACCTTCTCCCAAACCGTGTTCAATAATGTTCACATTCTGCCGGGACAGGTTTCGAGCCTCGACACGATCACGATTTTCGGACTTGGCGCGAACGATACACTCCACTACCAGATATCAGTCTTCACCACGCCAACATCTGGCGACACAGTGTTCAATTTCTGTTGCCATAGCGACACCCTCTCACTTGTGATGCCACAATGCCCCACGAGCTCGATCGGGGAAGGAAGCAGTGCTCCAGTGAGTTATGAACTCTCGCAGAACTACCCGAATCCGTTTAATCCCTCAACTTCGATCGCTTACTCGATCGCCATGGGTGGACATGTGAATCTAACGGTTTACGACATCCTCGGAAGGGAAGTGGCAGTTCTCGTCAACGAAAATAAAGCTCCGGGAAGCTACATGGTTAGATTTGATGCTTCAGGCCTGAACTCCGGTCTCTACATCTATCAGCTTACTTCCGGTTCCTTCAGGGAAGCGAGGAAACTTATTTTACTGAAGTAAGTGTTTGGGGTGGGGTGTTTGGGAT
>JAEYUD010000193.1 GCA_023433685.1 Bacteroidota bacterium | reverse complement strand
CCCTGACACCACACCCAAAAAAAAGACATAGTTTCAATCCTTGTTATTCTGGAATTGGCTTTAGAAGTTAATCAGGCGAACAGCGGCACGATTCCCCATTTGTTTCAATCCTTGTTATTCTGGAATTGGCTTTAGAAGTGATCGATACGATGGGCCCACAGCAACCGCGTCTTGTTTCAATCCTTGTTATTCTGGAATTGGCTTTAGAAGTCGCAAGATGATCTCGACCAGATCGTCCTGAAATAGTTTCAATCCTTGTTATTCTGGAATTGGCTTTAGAAGTGGCAGTTATACTATTTGCGATCTGGCTCTGGAGCTGTTTCAATCCTTGTTATTCTGGAATTGGCTTTAGAAGTGATACACCGAATTAACGACGAGAAAAACGATGATGTTTCAATCCTTGTTATTCTGGAATTGGCTTTAGAAGGATCTGCGGTCTTCTCAGCTTCACGCCCGAAACGCTGTTTCAATCCTTGTTATTCTGGAATTGGCTTTAGAAGAACATCCTTGATTACGATATCCTTTCGATCACCTTGTTTCAATCCTTGTTATTCTGGAATTGGCTTTAGAAGCTGCTTTATTTCACCAAGAAGTATGGCTTCTTCACGTTTCAATCCTTGTTATTCTGGAATTGGCTTTAGAAGTCGAGTATGTGTTAAAGTTGCTCTGGATCCTTCCGGTTTCAATCCTAGTTATTCTGGAATTGGCTTTAGAAGTCTAATTCAAACAATAACAGGAGCAAACAATGTTGGGTTTCAATCCTTGTTATTCTGGAATTGGCTTTAGAAGTATGTGGCACAGAACGACACGAACTTCAGATTGATGGGTTTCAATCCTTGTTATTCTGGAATTGGCTTTAGAAGCCGGTTGCGGCTTTTTCACTTATCCCCAAAAGGCTTTGTTTCAATCCTTGTTATTCTGGAATTGGCTTTAGAAGAGCCCGCATTTTTAAGTATGTAAATATAAATGTTTTAGCTCAATTCTGGTTGATTTATTTAATGGGTTCTTTGATGGAATAAGATGGTGAAATCTCCCTTTTTTGCACTTGTTCCGTAAACTTAAATGGCTGTATCTCTTTTCTATACATAAACTTACGAGCTGGTAGAGTGAAAATCGTGATAAATTGCCAGGCGGAATGTCATTTCGGGCAGATATTCGAGTAGGTGCATTGCACGCATTTCTTGTAGTTTGCATTGGTCTCAGGAAGGGTGGCGGTTTGTACTAACCCGAGTATTCCTTCCGCAACTTTTCTGACTCCTGCCATATCTTCAGGTGTTACGGGAACCTCAACCACTTTATTTTTCGACCGGGTGTACACCAAGTATCCTCTGGTTACATTTTTACCTGTAGATTGTTGTATAAGCCACGAGTAACAGTAAAGTTGTGTTTTGTAAGTGTCGTATATCTCACCTTCGAATTTGGCGAATTTGTAATCGAGAGGCGCGGCTGTGCCATCGTTCAGGAAGAGAATCTCATCGATCACACCCCTGAGGATGTCATCTGAAAGGTAAACATCACTCAATTTGCTATCAACACCAAGTTTCTTCCGGAGATAGTCGGCGTTTACTGATAATTTCTCTTCGTGGATGTTTCTGCCTTTCATTACCTTGTAGTTCTTCTCTTCGAACTGTGGTATTTTAAGAACGTGCTCAAAATAGGTAAATCGCGGGCAATACAAGTACTCAATTATCACGGAAGGTGTTATACTGAACATGGGTCACCTAAAGCAGCATGTTTTTCAGGTCACCTGATACATATTTTTTGTCGAATGCCTGGCCGAGGAGCACGGTCTGATTAAAATCTTTCCGGTTCATCGGGAAGATATAGACACTGTCTTCATCCTCATTATAAAGATCTTCTATCCTTACCTGCAATTCATCCATTTCATTTTCATCAAGATTACCGACAAAACAGGAATACTGAACCCTGTTTAACCCTGACTGCAGGCATGCCTTGGCGATCTTTCCCCTGGTTTTATCATTTTTGATGTCGTAGAGTACCCAGCAGATCATGCTTCATCCGCAAGTTTTGTGGTGAAGATGTACTCGAAATCCGCCGGGTTGAAGTCTTTTTTCAGTAACTGCATGGCGGTCGAATGAGCCTCAAGTCTGATGATGTTATCGACTGCCTGGCTTTTGTTACGATATTTCTGCTTGTTTTCAGTAAAAACCTTTGTCAGTTCTTCAATCAACAGCGCCTTGCCTTCTTTGTTCAGTTGAACCCCTTCGAGAACTTTATCGGCGTGTTTGACTGAAACTTTTTTCTGCGAGAAAAGCTTAAACACAGACTCTTCGCAATAGACTCTGAAAGGCTCAACGAAGTCGTAAACCATACTGAGCATATTATAGTCGTCTCTGTGGAGGAATCCGAGGTATGGATCAATTCCCGCGATAACAAGGGCTTTCTCGATCTTTCCGTACAAAACTCCGTAGCTGTAATTAAGGAAGGCGTTGAAATGGTCTTTAGCCGGGCGGAAACTTCGTCCCTCAAATTTGAAATCAGCAGGTATAAGTTCACCCAGAAGGGTAAAATAAACCCTCCCCTGCGAGCCTTCAATTCCGCGGAGAAGTGCAGCAGGGTCCTCGGAAGTGTCGGCATTAAAATTTGTGAGTTTAACAACCCCATCGTTAATTGCAGAGATTGCCTCATCAATCAATTTCTTTTTTTCAGGGCGATGTTTTTTCAGTCTCTCGATAAACTCAAGTCTTCCCTCTGCTTTAGCTTTAAGCCATCCGGCAGCCATCTTCAATCCCTCGCCATTAACAGATGCATAGAGTTGTGCCTTCCTGATCCTTGTGGTTGATCCCAAACCGGGGAACCATACTCTGCCGACGGGATCGTTGAACCGGTCGAGAAAAATAATATCGATGTTGTGCATTAATGCAAGTTCTGCGGCTCCCCCAGAGATGGCAGCACCTTGATTCAACGAAATCGTTGTAATTTTAGAGGGGGAAAACAGCTTCTTGATCTCCTGCGTTCCATTCCGGATGATGATCTCAAACATGCCGTCTTTCACATGAACGTATGCCCCGTATGAGTCAATCGTAAGATACAACCGGAACTCCTTTCTCAACAATAGTTCCAAAACCACGGGAGACGGCTTTGCCCAACCCACAGAGTGGTGGTAAAAGAACATTAGTTGTGAAATCGCCTTTGAAAGTGAGCATCCTGTTCTCTTTAAAATTTGAATGATCTCCGCGAACCTCCATAAGAGCCATTATTTTCCCCTCCTCATGGTGTCCGAGTGCTTTGAACATACTTAAGATATTTCCTGTGAGAATCTTCGTCAGCATGTCATTTCTTTCGAGTGAGTGCCGGGTATCTTTGTACTTCTTGAAATTTTCTTCGTTGAGTGCCATCCAGTTTGTCACGAACCGGTATGAGTGAAGCTGGTCGTCAACGCCGGTATAACGGACATCGGAACCGAGGAACTTTTCGGTGATGCGGTACCGGGTGTCATCAATCACCAGTTCCTTTATCTCCATAAACAGCTCACGAAGAAGTGCCGCGCCCTCCTCGAGACCCACAATAAATGGCTCTCCTTCGATCACCTTGTACTGTACAAAGGGGTATTTATATCTCAAATTTCCATCTTCAAGGTGGTTGTGCAGCAAGGGCGACCTTTCCATAAAAAGGTTTCCGATATACCCCCTTAGCTTAACGGCATCTCTTGTTTTAAGGGAAATGTCGGGACAGTGAAATATTGAGTGATCGATTTTTTTCATAACACCGGTGACGAATTTTTTGTGAATCCTTTGTTCTTTCTGAAGTTTTCAGGGGAGTAAGAGTAGAATGAATCCTGAAGTTCAGGGTCCCAGGTCTGGAAGCCATACTCCGGTTCCCGGTTAAAGATATTGATCTTTTCCCGTTCAGGTACGTTAACATTTATTACGAAATCATAGAACCGCGATTTTAAAGCTGAAAACTCCCTCTTTTTCTCGTATGATGGGGTATCTTTTCTCATTATCTCTTCGAATTTAGCCCAAAATTCACGGGCTTCATCATTAAGGAAGAGATAAACGGAAACCGGATTCCCCAGTTCTTCGATCAGATTGAATGATCCCGCTTGTTTATATTCCAGCGCGCAGGCATGATCGAGAAACTTGCTTGAGAGGTTTTCAGAGTACTCTTTTAAGATTCTGAAATACGCTGAAATTAATTCAAGATAATGTTCCTCCGATAGTCCACCCTCCGGCAGGTTGGCATTTAGCAACCTTTTTGAGGCATCCAAAAGTTCGGCACCATAAACGAATCCGCTTTTATCCTCCTTTCCCTCAAAGCAGAAAATATATACATCAGCGGGTTCCGCTGAAGTGTTATATCTGTTTGCCCTGCCGGCAGCCTGCAAAATTGAATCGATCGGGGCTACCTGTCTGAATACGGTATCGAATGAAATATCCACACCCGCTTCAACAAGCTGGGTGGTGATCAGTATTTTTCTTCCTGGAGTGTTATCTTTTTTGATCTTTTCCTCAAGAATTATCTTCCGCTCGTAAGGGGATACAGAGGTTGAGAGATAGTAAACTTTCTCCTCCGGTAGCAGCCCGGCGACGAGTTCAAACACCTCTGATGCCACCGGTTTGGTATTAAGTATCACCATTACATCTTTGTCCGGATTGCCGGTGGCGTACTCAACCACATGCCCGGCGAGTTCCTCAGCGTTCGCGAAAGGTGACCCAAGAAGATTGTGCAGCCGTGTACGGTTGAAATATCTAAAAAAACTTTCGTGGTCAGGTACCAACTCATGTATCTCTTCACCCGGGATGAAGATCAAAGGCTGGGTTGCTGTAAGAAGAATGAAATAGACATCATAAATCTCCGCGAAAACCGTTAGTGTATGGTTTACCAATTTCCAGTGCTTGTATGGTAGGTTCTGTACTTCATCAAGTACAATAACAGACCGGGCGATGTTTGGCAGTTTGAGCAACCGGCTTTTTGAATTGGTGATCAGCGAACCGAACAACTGAACAAATGTTGTCACAACTATCGAAGATTCCCAGGTTTCGATAAGGAACTCACTCTTCTCCGGTCCGGGGGAGTCGTCTCCCGCTTTGTAAGAAGGTTCCGCAAGGTGATGATGCTTGATCATGAATCTTGAATCATCAGACCCGACGATGTCACCATAAATTCCGAATGTCTGATCGATTATCGAGGTGAAGGGTATTGTGAAAATCATCCGGCGATCACCACCGGCAAGGTTGCACATCTCCAGCGCTGCCCTGAAAGAAGTGATGGTTTTGCCCAAACCGGTAGGGAGAGTTATCGAATAAAACCTTTTAGCGGGGTCAAAATCAGTTTTCAGTTTATCAATGACACCAAAGAAAGCCCTCTCTTTTTGGAGATCGAGTTCTGATCTTCCTTTTCCGAAGCCCTTCCTTTCCCTGTAGGTTTCTACAAGATCACCGGGAAGTGGTTTTGGTCTAAGATCGGTTTCCTTCAGTATCACATCTCGCTTGTCGCTGTGAAGCAGGAGGGAAACCAGAGTTAAACCGAGGAAATAGTATTGGAGTCTGGTATGTTCATCTAATTTTTTATATGAAAGAGAAGGCATAACAATACCGGTTCTGCGCTTTAGCCCGGGGACATCGAAATTTTCGACAAGTTCAGGGAGATCAGGGTTAAATCCGATCATCTGTTGAACAAGTCCTGAGATGATCTGAAGGTCATTCCTATCCATTGCGGCAAGTTGATTGGCAAGCACCTTAGACTCGAGTGCGGAGCCCGGTAGATCATTTTCATCTTTAATGTCTCCAAGATTTCCATGGTGTCTTTTTACAGCCAACCATGTTAGAAGGGGGAGATAAGCGGAAATTACGGGGTCTTCAATCTCATCATCCAAAGATTTTTGCAACACTTCGCGAGCCAAAACCCCTGATACCTTGGCGTGAGCTTTCAGGTCTGGGTCGAAAGGTTTATCGGTGAGCAAATAGTCCTGAAAATATGTTGTTGATTTCCCGATATCGTGGAGGGCAGCAGCAAGAAGTGCCGCCCTCTCAAGATGCTCAGAAGAAACAATTGAGAACTTGTACCCCGCCCGTTCAAGCAACATTTTTGTATTGCCTGCCACCCGGGCAAGGTGGTTACCGAGTCTTTCCCCGGGGTGGGAGAAAGAATTTGTGTCAAAGGAAGAGGATGTTCCCATAACCCGGCACATTTATGAATGAATCAACTATTACTTTCACCGGTAAACCGCTTGTTTCATATATCACTTCCGCGTACTCGGTTGTTTTCCTGTTTTTCGGAAGTGACCCGTCAACAGGGGGTTTTACGGTAGTGTCTTCTCTGTCGATCACCATTTCCATCGGCATGATCGCGGAGGAATATTTCAGATCGGGATCGATCACTACCTTCTTTCCGGTACATTGGTCAAGATTAACCGCTGAAATTACATCAACCGGAGTGCCGTTTGAGCTTTCATTAACTGCATCGACCAAGTCAACGAATGTTACATCGGAGGTAAGTTGCGCCAAACCAAGGTAGGGCTGGAAGGTATAGTCCTTCTTTTCGATCCTCTCCTTTAAACTGTTGAATATTTCCGTATCGGAGTGAGCCAGAAAAACCCTGTAGGCCGGATCGGCAACGAACTCGAAGCGAACCTGCGTACGGTTTTTGATCCTGTACATTCCCTCCTTGGTGTTAATCAGGTTGAAACCATATCCCTGTTTCCGGATTGGGTTCAACACCTGCACTGCAAGAGAAGCTTTCTCTTTGAGGAAATGGTCATAGAATTCTTCACGACCAATGCCGAGTATCGCCCCGAGTAGTCCGGTGATCGCCGTCCTGGTCGGGATAGTGTAAGTTAAAGGTGAACTTGTTGTATTGAATTTCCGGAAATGAGCGAACTCGCCGGAAACATCAAAGATCAGAATTTTCATCGTGGTCTCCGTCCGGCTTAAGCCAGTAAACCGGCGACTGTATCGGAGATTCCTTCTTTAACTTTTACCTGTTTGCCATCGACCACAACTTTAAAGTTGGGATCAATCCTCACTTCAATACTTGCGATCTTGTCGCTGACCGAATTAAGCGAAGCCATCACTCCGGTAAGGTCGAGTGAGTAATCGTTGGTTGAACGGATCGCTTCTTCATTCATTTCGGAAACAAGCCCAAGCTTCTGCCTTAAACCGCCAAGATAAAATGAATCTTTGAAGGTAACCGCCAATAAGAGCAATGGTTTTTGCCCGAACTTTGAACGTGAGATCAGGCTCTTTGTTCCTTCCCAAATTCCTTTGATGAGGAGCTTTTGGTCATCATCAGAC
>JAEYUD010000037.1 GCA_023433685.1 Bacteroidota bacterium | reverse complement strand
GCCCGCGACTCCCGTGGCAGGTTCTTCGCCGGTACACCGAGAACCTCCGACGGCTCACTCCTATTCCTGCAGCACATGATCTCGAAAATGGAACCCGATGGCTCACGCGTCGGCATTATCTTCAACGGCTCGCCACTTTTCACGGGCGATGCCGGCTCGGGCGAGAGCGAGATCAGGAAGTGGATCATCGAAAACGACATGCTCGAGTGCATTGTGCAGCTCCCCGACTCCCTCTTCTTCAACACGGGCATCACCACCTATATCTGGATCGTGACCAACAGGAAACACGCCGACCGCAGAGGTAAAGTGCAGTTGATAAATGCCGCGGAGCTCTTCAAGCCGAGGAAGAAATCGCTCGGAAACAAGAGAAAGGAAGTGTCGCCGGAGCAGATCGACCTCATCGTAAAAACATACACCGCTTTCGTGGAGACAGATATCTGCAAGATATTCCCGAACTCGTTTTTCGGGTACACCAAGGTTACTGTTGAGAGGCCACTGGTCGAGAAAGGTCAGCCGGTAACCGACAAAAAGGGGAATCTGAAGCCCGACTCTTCCCTCAGGGACTATGAGCGGATACCCCTTGACACCCCCGTCGAAGAGTATTTCGTGCGCGAGGTGAAACCCCATCTTCCAGATGCCTGGCTCGACAGGTCGAAGGATACGAGAGGCTACGAGATAAACTTCACGAAATATTTTTACAGGTTCACACCCCTGAGATCGCTTGAGGAGATAACAAAGGAACTCCTTGAACTTGAGAAAGAATCAGATAACCTGATGAAAGAACTCTTCCAATGACCCAAAAGTACAGCGGTTACAAGGATTCGGGTATCGAGTGGATCGGGGAGATCCCGGAGCATTGGAGGTTGCTCAGAATCAAATATTTTGCGACTTCAGTCAAAAATAAATCTGAGAAAGGAGATGAGGAGTTACTTAGCGTTTCTGAGTACTACGGTGTTCTCCCGAGAAAAAATATTAAGGATGATTCTGAGGAAATAACAAGGGCAGAATCACTTGTTGGATATCTCATAGTCTGCAAAGGACAGTTGGTTTGCAACATAATGCTAATGTGGAAACGAGGTTTGGGTGTTAGCGATTATGATGGAATAGTTTCGCCGGCCTATTCTGTTTTTGAATTCAATTTGGGTATTCCCAGGTATTACCATTACCTTTTTCGTACCGAAATGTTCATAGCTGAGTTTAAGCGAAATTCAACTGGTGTGATAGAATCAAGACTAAGACTATACGACGATGAGTTTGGTTGCATATTTAGCCATCTTCCACCCTCATCTGAACAATCCCAAATCGTGGAATTTCTTGACAGGAAAACCGCACTGATCGACCGGTTGATCGCGGCAAAAGAGAGGCGGATCGAACTTCTGAAAGAGCAACGGACTGCCCTCATCAACCACGCCGTTACCAAGGGCCTCGACCCCAATGTGAAAATGAAGGATTCCGGAATTGAATGGATAGGGGAGATTCCTGAGCATTGGGTGATTACTAAATTGGGTTTCTACACCACAAAGATTGGAGCCGGTTCCACTCCTTCGGGCGGAAGTGAAGTATATTTGGATACCGGAATCCCATTTATAAGAAGTCAGAATGTACTGTTCAGTGGCTTAAATTTGGAGGGAGTGGCGTTCATTGATCAAAGTACTCACGAGTCGATGAGTGGTACCATAGTACGGCAATGGGATGTTCTGTTAAACATAACAGGTGGTTCGATTGGGAGATGCTGTGTGGTTGAATCAGATATTGAGATGAATGTGAATCAGCATGTTAGTATAATCCGCACGGTTGATAAGCTGAATCGATTTTATTTGAATTATTTTTTGCAGTCTGAGATTGGACAGTCACAAGTGAGGTTCAATTTGACCGGTGGCAACAGAGAGGGTTTAACTATAGAAGGAATCAGAAATTTCTTCCTCGCTTTCCCTGAAAATGTTGAACAACAACAAATCGTCACATATCTCAACGCCGAAACCCAAAAGATCGATTCCCTCATGTCGCTTGAGCAGAAAAAGATCAACCTGTTAAAAGAGTACCGGCAGGCACTGATATCAGAAGCCGTAACTGGTAAGATAAAGGTAACAAAAGAGTAAACCCGGATGAGCAACCCGACCGAAAAGAACTTCGAACAGTTTATTGAGAACGCCCTTCACTCGGTGGGGTATATCAGAGTGGAGGCGCGCGACTACGACAGACAGCTCTGTCTGGTACCCGGTGAGGTTATCTCATTCATTAAAGCCACCCAGCCGGAGGCGTGGAAACGCTTAATGCCGCGGCACTCAGACTCCACCCAAGCGAGGATCCTTAAAAACATCTCAGATGAAGTCGAAAAACGGGGCGTGGTTGATGTTCTTAGAAACGGTGTAAAGGAGGGGGACCAAACCTTCAGACTTGTATATTTTGAGCCAAACTCAGGTCTGAACCTGGACCACGAGAAGCTTTTCGCGAAAAACCGTTTCGGCCTCACCCGGCAGCTGCATTACTCAAACGCCAATTCAAACTCGCTCGACATGGTTCTTTTCATCAACGGTCTCCCCGTTGTAACGATGGAACTGAAGAACTCCCTCTCGGGCCAGACCCACAAGGATGCCGAAAAGCAGTATAAAACGGCGCGGGACCCCCATGAACCCCTCTTCAGGTTCGGGCGGTGCGCTGTTCACTTCTGCGTGGATGAAGACCGCGTTTCGATGACCACCCATCTAAGCGGTGAAGGCACCTTCTTCCTCCCCTTCAACCGGGGGATCGAAAACCCCGTGAACTTCTCCGGTTATAAAACCTCGTATCTCTGGGAGGAAGTGCTCGAACCACGGTCGATCAGTGACATCATTGAGAACTTCGTGCACCACTCGAAGGAGACCACCACCAAATGGGACGGCACCAAGGGAAAAACAAAAGAGACCCGGAAAGATCTTCTGGTGTTCCCCCGCTACCATCAGCTTGAGGTGATCAGGAAACTGAAAGATACCGTAAGGTCGGAGGGCGTGGGGCACAACTATCTGATACAGCATACCACGGGATCGGGGAAATCATACTCGATCGGGTGGCTGGCGCACCTCCTCACCTCGCTTTACAAGTCGAAGAGCGACACCAAAAGGGTGTTCGACAGCATAATTGTGATCACCGACAGGATCGTGCTCGACAGGCAGCTTCAGGCCACAATAAAGCAATTAGAACAGACCAGGGGAGTTGTAGCCGGGGTTGAGGCGGGTTCCGCTCAGTTGAAGCGACACTTGGAAACGGGTAAAGACATTATAATCACCACGATACAGAAGTTCCCCTACATTTCAGGCGCCATCTCTTCGATGCGGGAGAAGTCGTTCGCGGTTATCATCGATGAGGTTCACTCATCCCAGACGGGCGAGGCCGCCAAGCACCTGAAGCGGACCCTTTCGGCGACGGGGGAGAAGGAAGATGAGACTGATCTTGAGGAGAAGCTGCTCCGTGAGATCGAGAGCCGGGGGAAGCAGCCGCACATCTCTTTCTTCGGGTTTACAGGGACGCCGAAGAACAAAACGCTTGAGCTTTTCGGGAGGAAGGGGCCCGATGGGAGGTTTGTCGCGTTCCATTACTACACGATGGAGCAGTCGATAAAAGAAGGGTTTACGCTCGATATTCTTCAGAACTACACCACCTACAAAAGGTGGTTCAAAGTGATGCAGAAGGATGAGGAAGAGAGGGAAGTGGCGATAGGGAGGGCGAAAAGGGCTGTTTTTGATTTCGTTGACTCGCATCCCGAGACAATTCACCGGAAAGTGAGCATCATACTGGAGCAGTTCCGTAACAGGACAGAAAAGAGGATCGGGGGAGAGGCGCGCGCGATGGTGGTGGTAAGGTCGCGGTTGCACTGTGTTCTCTACTTCAAGGAGATGTCGCGCCTGATGAAGGAGCAGGGGTTCCCGTATTCTTGTCTGGTTGCCTTCAGCGGCACGGTTAACCATGACGGAGTGGAGTACACCGAGGATTCACTCAACAGGGAGAACCGGCTTGCCGCCGGCATTTCGATCTCCAAAGGAATGAAAGACCCCAGGTTCAGGATATTGATCGTCTCCAATAAATTTCAGACGGGATATGATGAGCCGCTGATGCACACGATGTTCATCGACAAGCACCTCGACGGAATACAATGCGTGCAGACCCTCTCGCGCCTGAACCGCACCACGAAGGGGAAGACCGACACATTCATACTCGATTTCGCCAACAAATACGAGGATGTCATCGAGGCGTTCAAGCCGTTCTACACGACCACTGTTCTCTCCGAAGAAACCGACCGGAACAAGATCCACGAGATCGAAATGAAGATAATGCGGTACAATATCTTCACGAAACTCGATGTTGAGAATTTCTGCAAGCTCTTTTTCTCGAAAGAGACGCAGGATGAAAAGCTTCAGCCGCTTATTGACACGGCGGTGGTTGCGTGGAATGCCCTCAAACCGGAGGAGAGCAAGAGGAATTGCAAGTCGGAGATTCAGTCGTTCATCAGGATCTATGGGTATCTCTCGCAGATCATTGAACTGGGCGAGTGGTACGAGATGCTGTTCGTTTATCTGCGGTATCTGAACAGGAAATTGCCCAAGACCGACTCCAAGGGATTTGATATTTCGGATGTAATTGATCTTGAATCGCTGCGGATCGAGAGATCGGGCGAGTACAAATTTGATGGTGTTAGCGAGCCGGGCGTTCTCGAACCGATCGGTGCCGAAACCGCCACCAAGCCTGACGAGCCGAGAGGCCCCCTCTCCGAAGTGATAAAGCAGATCAATAAAGTTTACGGTGACACCCTCACCGAGGCACACCTTGTCCACCTGAGAGAGGTAAGCGAAACCCTTCAGCAGAACGACACCCTCCGCGTCTTCATGACCGCCAACAACTCGGAGCAGAACAAACGCACCAAGTTTGAACAAGAATTCGACAATCTTCTGATCAAATATGTCCACCACGACCTGAACTTCTACAAAAAGGTGATTGACAAAAATGTCAAGCCGCTGGTGGTGGATTATTTGTATAATATATGGCGGAGGGCTGAAGGTTGAAGGCTGAAAAGTTGGTTCTGAAGTGTGAAATGTTAGATGTGATCAAAGCCTCCCTTACACTCATCCGTCCTGATCTCTCGATCGCCGCGGGGATATGCGTTCTAACAGGACAGTTATTGGCACTCGGCGAAATGAGCACGCCAATTCAGGCGCTGGCGGGATTCTTCTCGGTGGCGATGATATCGGGCGCGATCCTCGCGCTTAATGATTGTCTGGATGTCGCATCGGACATGATAAACGCTCCGCGCAGACCGATTCCGTCGGGGATGATCTCACTAAAGGCGGCTTATGCCATCGCCGTCACACTCTTTATCGCCGGATTGGGCTTAAGCGCGGTGACAGGGTTATTATCTTTGGCGGCGGGTGTGGTGTTGGCTATCGTGGGGATATTGTACAATTGGAAGTTTAAGAAGACGGGTTTGCCGGGGAATCTGATGGTGAGTTTTTCGGTGGGAATGACATTTGTTTATGGTGGAATTACGGTCGGACTTCCGTTTGAGAAGACGGTGCTCTTCTTCGGACTTCTCGCCGCTGCCCTCGACCTCGGTGAGGAGATCGCCGCTGACGCGATGGATATGGAAGGGGATAAGGAAATAAACTCCAATTCAATCGCGATTAAATTTGGAAAGGAAATGGCCCTGCGGATCAGCAGCGGGATTTTCGCTTTTGTGGTGCTGTTAACCATTGTTCCGTTTGTGTTGGGTTGGTTCAGGCCGGTTTATTTGATCCCGTTTATTGTGATGGATGTGATAATATTTTATGCAGTGAAAAGTCTCATAAGGTCAAAAAGTGATGAGGGACGGGGATATGTCAAATGGATTTACCGGGGTTCCACCGCCGCTATTCTTGCGTTTTTGGTTATAAGGTTGGCGGGGGTGTGAACAAAGGAAAACAAAGATGGACAAAGATGGACAAAGATAGTAAAGATAGGGAAAGATGTTAAAAAATGGACAAAGATAATAAAGATAAGAAAAGATGTAAAAAGATGGACAAAGATAATAAAGATAAGAAAAGATGTAAAAGATGGCCTGCTCAACGGCACCCCTGAAGGCCTGCTCCTTCGGAGGGTGCGTATTTTAATTTCGATCGTATTCTACCCATACGAGGCACCTTCCGGTGCCGGGGTCCCGCTCCGCGGGATCGTGCCCAAGGGACGCTACAAAGGTTATGATCATTTGCGCCCTGAAGATATGTCGCCCGTCTGAGTGTTCTTTAACCCCCTCTGTGATCTCTGTGCGCTCTGTGGTTTTTCCGGCTTTTAATTTGGTAACCCCCTCTGTGGTCTCTGCGTCCTCGGCGGTTGAATGATTTAAACCCAAAAACCGGCAGTCAAAACCACCGGCTATTGGAAAACTCAATCCACCGAAGGTGGATCAGACAAAAAGCTAATAGCTAATAACTACTCTGCTAATAGCTAATTCCCTGCTTTTCTCCAGGCGAGCATGCCGCCGCTTACGTTGATGGCGTTGAAGCCTTTGTCGCGGAGGAGGGTGGTGGCTTTACCGGAGCGGTTGCCTGAGCGGCAAACAACGGCGATCTCTTTGTTTTTGAACTTCTCGAGTTCGGTGAACCGGGTTGAAAGTTCATCAACCGGGATGTGGATAATACCGGGGATGGCACCGAGTTCGCCGGTGAGTTCGGCAGCGGTTCTTACATCAACAAGTATCATGTTGGTGTCTTTTGCTTCAAGATGTTGCTTAAGTTCATCAACCGTCATGGTTGTTTTTGCTGATTGAACTTCTGTCGCGGGCTTTCCGTCACTTCCCGTGTTCTGGGCTTTACAGCCGGTGATCGCGAAAACGAAGAAGAGGAGCGGAAGAAATGCTTTGTATCTCATTTATGTACCTTTATTTTACTCAAGATCAAGTTTTTTCAATAAATTGTTATGAAGCTCGTCGCTGAAGCCGGGTTCGTACTCGCGGTACCAGTCGATGATGCATTCAATCGAGGAATTGTAGTCGCGGCAGGCATCACAGGTTTCGATGTGGTGCTTGATGGCGCGGCACCTCTCCGAGTCGATATCCTCATTCAGATTTTCACAGATGTAAACCATCACATCTTTGCAATTGACATTTTCAAACTTCATCTCTGAAATTCCTTTGAAATTTCATTTCTTAAAAAAGCGCGAGCCCTGTGGAGGCGTGATTTAACAGCGGGAACCGAGAGCCCTGTAATTCCGGCGGTTTCTTCCGTTGAGAGCTGCTGCACATCCCTCAAGGTGAAAACAATTCTGTACTCGGGAGCCAGCTTGTCAATGGATCTGTCGAGTATCTCTCGTAACTCCTGATTTTCGACCGACTTGTAAGGAATTGTCGACCAGTCGGCGGCGTGTTTGTCGTTTAAAATTTATTCATCGTCGCCGGGCTCAACGAATAGGTGATTCTTAGCTTTGCGGGCGGGCATCAGGG
>JAEYUD010000177.1 GCA_023433685.1 Bacteroidota bacterium | reverse complement strand
ACATATGAACTTGAGAACTCGAGAACTTGAGAACTTGAGAACTCGAGAACTTATGAACTTATGAACTTATGAACTTGAGTTTTAAGGTGAAAGATGTTTACAGTTTCTTATTTTTCAATTACGAAATTTCTAAAATTTAACTCATTTAAACAACAATCAAGATTTATTAAAGAGCACCCGGGAAAAACAAAAAGAGATTGACAACCAGTGATACCCGGTTCACTCAGGTTCTTAAGTTCTCAGGTTCTCAATGCGCCGCGGCGCACTCGAGTTCTCAGGTTCTCAATGCGCCGCGGCGCACTCAGGTTCTCAAAAAGGAGTCATCATGCCCACACTAATGGTCAGTATTTCAGGAATAAGGGGGATTGTCGGCGATGGTCTCGATCCCCAGACACTCGTTAATTTTACATCAGCTTATGCGAAATGGATAGGAAAAGGCACCGTGGTAATAGGCCGCGATTCCCGTATCACGGGCGCGATGGTCAGTGCCGTAACGGCCGGAACTCTAAACGCTCTCGGAATCAAAGTGGTTGATATCGGAATTGTACCAACACCGACTGTGCAATTTGCAGTAAAGACATTGGGTGCCCAAGGGGGTATCGCCATTTCGGCAAGCCATAACCCGAATGAGTGGAACGCTCTCAAGTTGCTGAATACCACCGGTCAGTTCATGTCGCCGGAAGAGCACAATGAAATGAAAAAGTTTCTCGGAACAGCCCCCGACTGGAAAAGCTGGGATGCCATTGGCAACACTTCATTTAATGCTGATATGCTCAGGAATCACAAACAGAAAGCTCTCGAACTGCCATACATCGACAAAGATTTGATCAGATCGAAGAAATTTAAAGTTGTAGCCGATTGTGTGAACGGTGCCGGTGTTTATGTGATACCCGAACTGCTGCGTGATCTCGGTTGTGAGGTGATCGAAATGAACTGCGAAAAGACGGGTATCTTTCCAAGACTGCCAGAGCCGATCCCCGAAAACCTCGTTGAAACCATGAAAAAAGTGAAAGAGACCGGCGCTGATCTGGGTGTCGTTGTCGATCCCGACGCCGATCGTCTTGTGCTGATAACAGATGAAGGTGAGCCTTTCAGCGAAGAGAACACCATTTCGCATGTTGTAAAATGGGTGCTATCGAAAACCCCGGGGAATGTGGTGGTAAACCTCTCAACCACCCGCACGGTTGACGATGTAGCATCAGAGGCCGGTTGCAAGGTTTTCAGATCACCTGTCGGTGAGGCTAATGTTGTGCAGAAGATGAAAGAAACAGGCGCGATAGTCGGCGGTGAAGGAAGTGGCGGAGTGATCTACCCCGCGCTTCACTATGGGAGGGATTCACTGGTCGGAACCATTATAACACTCCAGCACCTTGCTGAATACGGCGGAAAGCTTTCGGATCTTAAAAAAGCGCTTCCACAATACTCGATTGCTAAAAAGAAGATCGACATTTCCGGCAAATCACCCGATGAGGTGCTCGCCGCGATGGTTGAAAAATACAAAAATGAAAAAGTAAACACCGATGACGGACTCCGTATCGACTTCCCCGATCACTGGGTTCACTTCCGCAAATCGAATACTGAACCGATCATCCGTGTAATCGCAGAAACCACCTCTTATGATGCCGCTGTGGAACTGTGTGAAAAATATTTCGCTGAGATAACCTCACTGTTGTAGATTTCCAGAACACTTTGTCATTTAAGGCTGTCTGAAAGGGCAGCCTTTTTTATTGTTTACTTACTATATTTCGTCAATATTTTGCTATTAGTGACGATATATAGTATATTTGTGGCAACAATTTGAAAGTTTTATGAAAGCAATTGACGCCGTAAGAGAGTATATTGAGAGGAATGAGTCTGCACACAAAACTGATATCGCAAATTTCCTCATTCAAAAGTTCCCCGGTATTTCAAGTTCCAGTATAAACTGGAAAATTCACAACTTGCTTAAAGATTCCACAATTGCAAGCACAGGACGCGGAATATACATAGCTACAAGAAATAAGGATTTTCGACCTGATATTTCCGATTTGATGTCAAAGACAGGTAATTTCATGAACGAAAATTTCCCCGAACTTGAGTATACAATTTGGGATACTCGCATCATGAATGACTTTACCACACACCAGATTGCACGTTATTCCGTCATACTCGAAGTTGAACGGGGAGCGGAGGAATCGATTTTCAATTTTTTAGTGGATATATTTAGTGATGTTTTTCTTTCACCCACAAAAAAAGAATATCAACTATATGTGAGCAACAAAGAATATCCGGTAATTATCAAACCATTGATCAGCCAATCTCCCAAGATGAAGATATCAGGTATTAAAGTTCCTAAGTTGGAAAAAATTCTTGTGGATTTGATCGTGGACCATGCTCTTTTCACCCCATTTCAGGGAAATGAGATGGTAACAATATTTCGTAATGCTTTCACCACTTACAATATCAATGTAAACACTCTGAAAAGATATGCCGGCAGAAGAGGTGCGAAGGGAAAACTCACAACTTTCCTGGATAATTTTCACATCGCAAATCATTTAAGATAAAAATAAGGGCGCAGATGATCGAAGCAAACACATTTAGTTTTGAGCATATAAGTGAGATTTCAGCGAAATACAAAATCGATAAACAACTCGTTCAAAAACAAGTTGCCGCTTTATCGCTTGTCCATTATTTACGCGAATCAGGATTAAATTTCATATTCAAAGGTGGGACATCTCTTCTGTGTCTTATCACACCTCCAACGAGGCTCTCACTCGATATTGATATTACCGTGGACCCAGGAACGGATATTTCCGACATCCTAAATGATATCTCCGTAAAGCAACCTTTTAAAAGGGTTGAAGACGATATAAGAAGTAACTCACACGAAATCCCTAAGGCACACTTTAAGTTTTATTTCGATTCATTTATTGCCGAAAGCAAAGAAGAGTACATATTGCTCGATGTGCTTTACGAAGAGAATCTTTACCCGGTAACCCAGGATTCGCGGATACCTGCTGACTTCTTACACATGCCATCTCCAGTTACAGTAAAGACGCCAGATATAAATTCAATTTTGGGTGATAAATTGACAGCTTATGCCCCAAACACAACTGGAATTCCATATTTAAGGGGTGAATCTCATATGAACATGGAAATTATTAAACAATTATTTGATATCTCGAACTTGATCGATCACTTTTCTGATGTCAGTATCACTAAAGAATCATTCCGGCGGATAAGCGAGAAAGAACTTAGGTACCGGGGCCAGGACAATTTTACAATGAAAGATGTACTTGACGACATTTATAATACCGGGTGGGTACTTCTCGACAGAAATGAGAAAGAACCAAAATTCCAGGAATTACTGACCGGAGTTAACAGACTAAAAAATTATATCATTATAAAGGGTTTCCATCTTGATTTTGCAATAATAGCGGCAGGTAAAGCAGCCTTTTTATCAAGAATTATTAAATATAACCTCACCAGCTTTGATAAATTTTCAGGGACCGATTTAGTCAAAGGTTTGGAATTCACCAAAGATGAGTATAAAAGATTTAACAAATTAAGGAAATCAAACCCCCAAGCCTTCTTCTATTGGTATAAAGCACTTGAATTAAATTAAAGCCCTGTATATCGTCAATATTTTGCTATTAGTGACGATATATGGTTACCCGGAGCACGTGATCCCCCGCTACACCTGAAGATTATTGGCGCTATGCAGGATTGACCCCACCAGACTGATCACATCTTTTTTGCCGAAAGGTTTTGAGATATAGTGCGTGCAGCCCCCTTGCAGAAATTCAGCTTTATCGTTACTGGTGGAGTATGCAGTGACGGCAACTATTTTTACACCCTGATAACCAGGAATTCTTAAGAGGTTTTTAACCACATCCAATCCATCTCTGCCGGAACCAAGATTAATATCCATTAATACAAGATCGTAGTGCTTCCCTCTGACCATTTCAAGAGCGGTTTCTGCATCACCTGCTGTCTCAACTTTACATGTATTCTTAAGAAAAATTGACATTATTTCCCGATTCATGGGGTCATCTTCAACATAGAGCACAAGTGGCATCGCCTGTGGTTCAGGTATCCTACCCATGGTTCCCGGTTTTCCATTGGCATCATTATCCATTATACAACTCTCCTCGACCGTCCCTGCGAGGGGGAATTTAAGCGTAAAAACTGAACCTGTGCCGGGACGGCTTTTTACTGTCACTTCGCCACCCATAAGTTCGACAGCCCTCTTTGTAATGGTCAACCCCAAGCCTGTCCCCTGATACAAACGGGATCTGCCTTCACTTACCTGCCTGAATTCCTGCCAGATCAAACCGGTTTCCCCTTCACTTATTCCGATCCCGGTATCTTCAACGCGCAAGTACATGAAAGGTTGGATCGAATTATTTGTAGTTCCGGACTCCACCCTGATACCCCCTTTGTCAGTAAATTTTAGAGCGTTGTCAAGAAGACAATTAAAAGCTCTCCGGAAAAGGTGCTCGTCGAGATTTACAATTATTTTTTGATATTTCAAGTCAAGATCAAGTTTCAGCCCTTTCCTGGAAATCTCATCAGCAAACTGCGCGATACCGGCCTTTACATGATCCACAATATTGACCTTCTTCGAGAAAACGGGAAGGGTTTCTGCTTCAATCTCTGAAAGCATTAGTATCAATTCAAGGGTCTTGTTCAGTCTTATGCCCGAGTCGTGAATCCCCCTTGCCATTGCGTTAAGGTCAGGTTCAACAAGTCTTTCACTGAGCAGTTCTGAAAATCCGAGAATACCGTTCAGCGGTGTCCGGAACTCATGGTTCATGTTCGCGAGGAAATTCGTTTTTTGGTTGCTTAGCTCTTCGGCACGGTTTTTAGCCTGTATCAGCTCTTTCTTGGCGAGATTGCTCGCTGTAATATCCCTGAGGATCACTTGAGTGAAGACTTCACTACCCATTTCATAGTGGGAGACCCTGACGTCCAAATCGAACTCCGTCATGTCTTTACGCAGACCCTTGGTCTCATACCTTGAGGGCACATGCTCTCCGTTACCTCTTTTTCTGATGTAGTCGTCAACGTTTCCCTTTGATCGACCGCAATGAGTTCTGCAACAGTTTTTTCGAGTATCTCTTCTTCGGAACTGTAGCCGAACAACTCGACATAAGCCGGATTTACCATCTTGTGAACTCCCCGGGATGAAACACCTATGGCATCAACTGAAAATTCAAAAACATTTCTGAACCTGACTTCACTTATGATCTTGGCTTCGATAGCTTCGCGGCGCTGTCTTTTTACACCTGCTTCACTTAATTCGCGTTCAATCGCCGGAACAAGTCTCTGCAGGTTGTTCTTCATTATATAGTCCTGTGCCCCGGTTTTCATCAATTTAACCGCAAGTTCCTCACCAATTGTACCTGAAACCAGAATAAAAGGAATATCAGTGTCTTTCTCACGTACAAGTCGTAGCGCGGAAAGCCCGTCGAATAGAGGCATCGAGTAATCGCTTAAAATGATATCCCACTCCTCTTCGAGGGCAACCAGCAGCTCCTCCTTCGATTCGACCTGCCGATAATCAGGGTCATAATTGCCCTGTCGAAGCTGAAATAACAGAAGTTCGATATCATCTGTTGAGTCCTCGATCATCAAAACCTTTAGTTTTTCTTTCATTTTACACTCTCCTTAAGACGATGATCAGGGAGCCTGATTTATCATTAACCAGTAAATTCCGATATTGCTTGCCACTTCAACAAATTTTGTAAAATCTATCGGTTTGCGAATAAAACTGTTCGCGCCAAGCCCGTAACTTGTAAGTATATCCTCTTCCTGATCGGACGAGGTCATTATAACAACCGGAATATACCTGGTATTGTCGTGAGCCCTGACCCTGCGTAGAACCTCAAGTCCATCGATCTTTGGAAGTTTGATATCCAGGATTATCAGCGCGGGCATCTCGGCCCTGGTTGAGCGGTCTTTGAAGAGGTAGTCAAGGGCCTCCTGTCCATCCCTTGCCACATCAATTGAGTTGGTCAGGTGATTTTTCATCAGCGCCCTGACAGTTAACAATTCATCATCAGGATTGTCTTCTACAAGTAGAATTTTTTTATTTTCCAACATTTATTCGCCTCTCTCAGAATGAACAGTAAAATAAAAAGTTGCACCTTCACCCACCTTCCCCTCTGCCCAGATCCTGCCGGAATGCCTTTTGATGATTCTTTGAACCGTGGTAAGACCCACCCCTGTTCCACTGAATTCATCATTCCTGTGTAATCGCTGAAACGGTGCAAAAAGCTTATCGGCATATTCCATATTAAAACCTGCCCCGTTATCCCGGACAAAGTATACTATTTCACCATCATTCGACTCATGTCCGAAGATGATCTCACCTTTTTCCTTTTTTGAGGTGAATTTCCATGCATTGCTCAGGAGGTTTTGAAGCACGGCGCCCATGAGTACGGAATCGGCTTTGACAGTCAGACCCGGTTCGATCGTTACATTAACCCTCCTGTCAGGCCCGGTTTCCTGAAGTTCACTCATTACAGTTTCGGCGATTTCCGACAAATTGACTTCGCTGAAGCTCATCTGTGCTCTGGAGACTCTGGAAAGTTTTAGCATCTCATCTATCAACAGTCCCATTTTCTGAGCGTTGAACCTTACACGGTAAAGATACATCTGCCCCCTCTCATCGATGGTATCATGATAATCTTCGAGCAAAGCGAGGCTGAATCCATCTATGCCCCGAAGTGGTGCCCTCAGATCGTGTGATACTGAATAGCTGAACGATTCAAGTTCCTGGTTGGCCTCTTCATACTGCACGGTCCGCTCTTTCACTCTTTTTTCAAGTTCGATGTTAAGAAGCCTGACCTCGTTTTCAGCCTTTTCCCGTTCATGTATCTCCATTTGCAGAGCGCGGTTTGTCATAACCAGCTCAGCGGTTCTTTCTTCAACTTTTTTCTCGATCAGCTCGTATGCCTTCTTCAGTTCGTTTTGTGTATGAAGAAGTTTTTCCTGCTCGGCCTGCAATTCAGCATTTATCATTTTCAACTGGGTCTGGCTTGGAATAGCAAGAAGTTTTGGCAGGTAGGGCCATAACACAATTGCAGTGCCTATTGAGATCACGGCACAGGAAGCATCAATTGATGCCTGCCACCAGTCGACTGCCCACCACAGCCCGATAATGTGAACCACGTGAGTGGCACCGCAAGCGAGAATAAAAAGTCCAAAGAGTACCAATATCCAACTGAAAGGCAAGTCTTTCCTTTTTCTAATAAACACCGCGAGAAATACAGGAATAGAGGAATAAGATATCGCGATCAGACCATTTGAGATCGCCATAACCATCATCAGAAGTGGCGCCATGCCGGTCTGAAGCGTGTTTTTTATCTCCATCTCACTCTTTGACATTGCCAGCATGGGGAGGGTGATCAAAGCCATAAGTGAAATGGTGGGCACCGCCAACCGGGGCACCAGCTCAAATGTCTTCCGGATGAGGGACTTCGGAGGTTGGAATGCCCTGATCTTATACTCTTTGAGTTTGAGACTGTTAACTACTACAAATATTGAACTTAAAACCATCGCGCCGGCAGCGAACATCGGGCTCAGAAGACCGAAAGCAGCCACCGGGATAAGTGATACATTGTAAAAGAGTGCCCAGATCAGGTTTTGCACTATGGTCTCAGATGTACCTCTCGAGAGCGAAATAGCCTTTGCCACGGCGGAGAGGTCGCCTCCCGGTAGTGTAACATCCGCGGCCGCAACCGCGATATCACTACCTGAACCGATCGCTATACCGGCGTCGGCAGCTGCAAGAGCAGGGGCATCATTAATCCCGTCACCCACCATTGCCACTATACGGGGGGCAATCCCTGATTTGGCACCAGTCTGCTGCAGTCTTCTGATCGCGTCAACTTTCCCACCGGGGGGTACGCCGGCAATCACACGGGTGATCCCCACCTCAGCTGCCACAGCGTTCGCGGTAATGGGATTGTCGCCGGTTATCATCACAACTTCGGCGCCGAGTTTTTTCAGTTCTTCAATCGCCAGTGAGGCACCGGGTTTAATTGCATCTGCCACTGTGATAATCCCCACCGGGGTAATGTTTTTCCGGTCATCAGATGGGGCCGTCGCCACAAGAGCCACTGTTTTTCCCATTGATTGAAGCTCCTTGATCCCGTCACTCAATCCGCCATGATCAATTCCCAACTTTAAGAACATTGCCGGACTTCCGACAATAACGACCCTCTTATCCACAGCAGCACTTATCCCATAACCACTGTAGACTTTAAAGTCTTTTGCCTGAGTAACAGTTAACCCCTTCCTCTTCCCTTCACCAGCAATCGCCCTGCCAACGGGATGTTCAGAACCGGTCTCCGCGGATGCAGCGAGTGCCAGGAGTTCATCACTGCTCATGTCTCCTAAAGGTATTAAATCAGTTATTTCCGGTTTACCTGTTGTTATTGTACCGGTCTTGTCAAGCACTATAATCTCTGCTTTGCCGGTGTTTTCAAGGGCTTCACCCGTTCTGAAAAGTATACCGAGGCCGGCTCCACGTGCCAGCCCAACAACGATGGCAGTGGGTGTTGCCAACCCAATGGCACAGGGGCAGGCTATTACAAGCACGGCGATGGCATTTATCATTGCGTCTTCCCAACTGACCGCGCCCACATACACCCATCCAACAAAAGTGAAAAAAGCAAGTGCCATGATCAAAGGAACGAAATATTTCCCAACCTCATCTGTAAGCTCCTGAATTGGAGGCTTACTCATCTGCGCTTCACGAACCAGACGGGCCATCTGCGCGAGGGTCGACTCACTCCCCACTTTTGTGGCTTCGAATACAACCGAACCACTCAGGTTCATTGTTCCGCCAAGAATTACAGTCCCGGGTCCTTTTGTAACCGGCATGGACTCACCGGTTACCGTCGACTCATCAATCGCGGTACTTCCGCTGCATATCACTCCATCAACAGGTACACGTTCACCCGGTCTGATGATGATCTTGTCACCGAAATTCAGTTCCTCAACCGGCACCTCCTTTTCATCATTCCCGGTCAACACTCTTGCAACAGGCACCTGCAGTGACATAAGCGATTGAATTGCCTCCGAAGTTTTGCCCCGTGCACTGGCTTCAAGGTATTTCCCGAGCCTGATAAAAGCAATAATCACAGCTCCCGTCTCGAAAAACACCCCCCGACCGGGTATCAGCCCCAACACAACAAGCGCGCTTGAGAGCCAGGCGATCGAGGAACCCAAAACTATCAGAACGTCCATGTTTGCCCTGCCAAGGCGGAGCGAGCGCCAGGCTCCGGTATAAAAATCGCTCCCGGAATAAAACTGAACCACGGTCGCGACTGCAAACATCGCCCAGAGATCATACGCGAAACCGGCAATTCCAAAATCGCGAAGCATGCTAAAAACCACCAATGGAATGGCGAGAACCAGTCCCGCTATCATCCTGGAAATATGGTTGCTTGTTTTTTTGTTTGAATTAAGGGAATTGTTGGAAGCAGTTAGCAGATCATTTTGTGTGGAGAGTACCTCAAATCCGGCGTTCTTAAATAGCCGTGTGATCACGTGGAGAGAGACCGTTCCGGGGATAAACTCAAAAAGGGCGGTACCGGCACTATAACTTGCCCCTGCTGAAATAACGCCCTCCTGACCAAGGAGAAGATTTTCAAGGTTCAGGGCATCAGTATCATCACGCATTCCGGTGATCCCTGTTTCAACCTTTGAAGTGGCGATATCGAATCCGGTTTTTCTTATACGGTGTACAACCTCTCTTGTTGAGATCATATCACTGTTATAGACGAGTTCAAGCTCATCGGTCGCACTGTTTACAGCCGCCGATATAATACCGGTCACCCCCTTAAGGGATAACTCAATACCAAAAGCACAGTTTGAGCAGGTGATTCCTTTGACACAAAGTGTCAGATGCCTCATGTGATTCATACGCACGATATGCACTAATTGTTAAAATTATGATAGTATCGAGACCGGCATGAGTTTAATAATCCTGAAAATAATTAAACCTTTTTAAAGTTAATATAATCAGAGGAATTTTCCAACTGTTTTTTTTGAAGCAGCATTTTATCTCCTAAAATCGCCGTTCGTCAAAAATGAAAAAAATCTCTAAACCCGGTTAGCTATTTTGCCGGCTGAAATTAAATGAAGGATTACAAATGTACCATACCGGAATTTTAATAGTCTCTTTCCTCCTTTTTACAGGGGCAATTACAGCCCAGTCAAATGAAATTTTCATCCAGCGCGAATTTATGAACGCGGTAAAGAAAGGCACGCGCACTCTTGATGGAGTACCGGGGGCAAACTACTGGAGGAATTCGGCCGACTACAAACTTAAGGCATCTCTCGATCCGGTATCAGGGAGAATCAAAGGAACTGGAGTTATCGAGTACAAAAATGAGAGTCCCGATAACCTTAAAAATCTGACCTTCAATCTTTACCCCGACCTTTATAAAAAGGGAGGGCAACGGAATATTTCAGTTGACCCGGGTGATGAAGGCGAAGGTATGGTATTGCATGAGCTCAAGATCAACGGCAACCCATTCCCCCTTGAAAAAATGCAGCGGAGCAAAGCTACGGGACTCATTAAACTGCCCGAGCCTCTCGCCTCAAAACAGAAACTTGAGATTGAATTAAGCTGGGAGTTTACCATGCCGAAAGTGCCCGACTCACGCATAGGCACGTATGGTGATTCCTCGTATTTTGTGGCATACTGGTACCCCCAGATCGCGGTTTATGATGATATAACCGGCTGGGACGCGCTTGGCTATGACGGTGAACACGAGTTTTATACCACCGCGGGCAATTTTGAATTTGAACTGACCGTTCCGGGCGGCGTTCTGGTCTGGGCAACCGGCACACTTCAGAACAAAGAAGATATCTACACTCCGTCTGCCTTAAAGCTTATCGATGCGGCGGCGGCTTCAGCAACGCCAAAGATCGTCTGTGAGCCGGTAGCCATCCCGGCATTTTTGAAATCCGGCACTACCCACACCTGGAAGTTCAAAGCGGAGATGGTACCTGATGTCTCATTTTTCCTCTCGAACAAAACGCGATGGGAGGCAGTGGGCTTACCGCTTAAAAATGGTAAAAATGTGATGATCAACTCTATCTATGTACCGGGATCCGACTCCCTGACTCCGGAAGTGGCAGCCATTTCCCGCCACATCCTGAAATATTTTTCGGAAGATTTCCCCGGTTTCCCCTACCCCTATGAACACATGACCGTGTTCAACGGAAGTGGTGGCATGGAGTTCCCCATGATGGTGAATCAGGACACTGAAAACGACCGCTGGCTCGCGACCTATGTAACCACTCATGAGATAGCCCATACATACTTCCCGTTCGTCGCAGGAACAAATGAAAAGAGGTACTCATGGATGGATGAAGGGATGGCTGTTTATCTCCCGTTAAGCGAACAAACCAGAATGTTCAACCTCCTCAGGTATGATGAATCAACCACGGCAACCCTCAGCCGGACGATGGGAACACAGATGGATATTCCTCTGATGATACCTTCGTACAATGTCACAGGGCCCGCGCACATGTTAGGAGCTTACGCGAGATCGGGTATGGCATTTTTGATACTTGAAGATATAGTCGGCAGGGAGGCGATGAAAACTGCACTGAAAGGATTTCTTGAAACCTGGCAACACAAGCACCCCACACCTTACGATTTCTTCTTTTTCCTGAATAAAAGCACAGGGAAGGATCTCACCTGGTTCTGGAATCCCTGGTTCTTTGATTACGGTTTTCCTGATCTTGCGCTTAAAGATGCCGGAGTTAAAAACAGCCGTAAAGTGGAAGTACAGCGCCTTGGGCACTTCCCCATCCCGGTACGGATTGAAGTGGAATATGGTGATGGCACCAAAGAGTTGATCTCAAGATCAGCTGAAGTTTGGCAGAACGGCAAAAACTCGTTAATTTTGGAAATCCCCGGCAAAAAAGATATCAAGTCGATCAAACTTGGTTCACCAAAGTTTCCGGATGTCGATTTAACCAACAACACATTAAGTTTTTAATGATACTTGAAGATGTAAGAGAACATTGCCTGTCTAAACCGGGAGTGGAGGAGGGATTCCCCTTTGATGAGGAATCCCCGGTGTACAAAGTAATGGGAAAGATATTCGCCATAATATCACTCGATCACCCTGGCAGTATTAATTTGAAGTGCGACCCCGAACGTGCATTGGAGCTAAGAGAAGAATACGATGGGATCACACCCGGATATCACATGCACAAGGTTCACTGGAACACTGTGCAGTTTGATGGCTCAGTTCCATTGAAATTGGTTTTCGAATTGGTTGATCACTCATATCAGCTCGTTGCAGGATCATTGCCTAAAAAACTTAAAGAAGAACTCAAAAGGATATCAGATGAGGAGTAAACTTCCCGGAGCCCCAACCAGTATTTTCGCGGTGATGTCTGCCCTCGCGAGGGAGCATAACGCGATAAACCTTTCACAGGGGTTCCCTGATTTCGATCTCGCTCCCGGGCTAATCGAGCTTATGGATATGAACATGCGGGCAGGCAATAACCAGTATGCTCCGATGCCCGGGGTGCCTCAACTAAGGGAGGAGATATCCAGGAAGATACAACGCGATTACGGAAAATACTACAACCCCGATACCGAAATAAATATTACTGCCGGGGCCACGCAGGCACTTTTCACGGCTTTCAATTCACTCATCTTCCCCGGTGATGAAGTGGTAATAATTGAGCCGGCTTACGATTCTTACTATCCTTCGGTGGTGCTTAACGGAGGAACACCTGTGCCTGTTCCCCTCGATGATAATTTCCGTTTCGACTGGCAAAGGATCAAAGCAGCCGTGAACCCAAAAACATCGGTGATCGTAATAAACTCGCCGCACAATCCACTTGGCACTGTTTTCCATCAGGATGATATTGGCGCGTTAACAGAGATCGTGCGTGACACCGGGATTACCATAATCTCAGATGAGGTCTATGAGCATATTATATTTGATGGCAGGCAGCACTTAAGCATGGCACGGTATCCGGAACTTGCCGAAAGATCGCTTGTTATCTCTTCGTTCGGGAAAACGTTTCATGCCACGGGTTGGAAGGTGGGATATGTAGCCGCGCCTGCTAAATATATCGCCGAGTTCAGAAAAATTCATCAGTTCACTGTGTTCGCGGTAAACACACCCGCCCAGGCCTCTTACGCGGAGTTTTTGAAAGACCCCGGGCACTACCTTCAATTGAGTGAGTTTTATCAGAAAAAAAGGGACTATCTTAATGGTTTCTTCGCCGGCACAAAACTAAAGTTCACGCCCGCCGAAGGAACATACTTCCAGATATTTGACTATTCAGCTTACTCCGATGAGGATGATTTCACTTTCTCAAAGCGCCTCACTGCCGAAGCGGGTACCGCGGTTATACCCCTATCTCCCTTCTATTCAGAGAAATATGGAGGTAAAAAGATCAGAGTCTGCTTTGCCAAGAAAGATGCTGTATTAAAAGAAGGCGCGGAGCGGCTCCTGAAATTTTTGGAGACCTTCCGCGCCGGATAATCTGTAGCAGGTTTGTGGTATTACTCCCCTTGCCCCATTGAGAATCCCGGTTGACCGTCGAAGTTGTAAAGATTCTCAGTCTTAATTATATCCACTCCGGACGCTGAGAGCGAGTCCATCAGGCGAAGTGCTTCAGAATAGTTGGTTGTGCCGGAAACCGCACGGAACCTGCACCTCCAGTGGTCACTGCAAAAGGTTTCGGGGATACCGTCAGGATAAACTTTAACGCCACGGTTGGTGATGAGCGAAAGTTTGAACCCTTCGGTCAAACCGCCGTTTAACTTTTTGGCAAGAACTTCAGCGTTTCTATTTTCTTCGTCCCAATCAACAAAAATATCTATACCCGCGAGGGTTTTCTCCGCTTTTAGTTTTGATACTTCCGGGATGCTAATTGGTTTGTCGTCATACTGAACAGAATGGAGAACCCTTGGTTTCTTACCGAGCCTCTCGATCACTGCCTTTGTGAACTGGCGGGTACCTACTTCCTGAGTGCTAAGCCCCTCCCTGTAAATATCGGCTGTATGAATACCATCTTCAAGGGCGCAAAGCCAGGCGTTTTTAATAGTTTCGCCGTATGAACCAAGTCCGAGATGCACGAGCATCTGGGTGGCAGCGATAAGAAGCCCGGATGGGTTTGCGGTATCCTTCCCCGCGATATCAGGAGCAGAACCATGCACTGCCTCGAACATCGCGGCATGATGTCCGATGTTTGCCGATGAAGCAAAACCGATCGAGCCGGCTATTTGAGCAGCGATATCGCTCAAAATATCACCATATAGATTGAGTGTTACTATTACATCAAATCTTTCCGGCTGGGCCGCGAGCCGGGCGGCACCAATATCAATTATGAGGTGATCGTTCTGAATGTCAGGGTATTCAGCCGCCACTTCGTCAAAAACCTGATGGAAGAGCCCGTCCGTCAACTTCATAATGTTGTCTTTGGTCATGCAGGTGACTTTATTTCTTCCGTAAGCCCTGGCATATTCAAAAGCATAACGGATGATATTCTCGCATCCCGGACGGGTTATGAGTTTCAGCACCTGAGTTACCTCGTTGGTTTGCCTGTGCTCAATTCCCGCATAAAGATCCTCCTCGTTCTCACGAATGATCACCAGATTGATCCCCGGATGTGCAGAGAGAACAAAAGGGCTGTATGCTTTAGAGGGTCTTATGTTGGCGAAGAGGTTGAGGGTTTTGCGGATGGTAACATTTACACTTTTGAATCCCTTCCCTTGGGGGGTGGTAATTGGACCTTTCAGTAAAGTGCCGTGTTTTCTTATCAAATCCCACGCTTCAGGTGGAATTCCGGAAGTGATGCCCTTCAGATAAACACTCTCTCCAACTTCCAGCATCTCGTAGTCCAATGGTACATCAGCTGCATTAAGTATATCGAGTACCGAGGTCATTATTTCAGGTCCGATACCGTCACCGGGGGCGACAACAATTCGTTTTCTTTCCATTTCGGTCAGATTCCTTTGTTATTTTGTGATTAAACAGGCATACCGGGGAAAGGCACACCTTCATCCAAAGTTAGTTAACTGAAACAAGATCATATTAGTTCATTTAACCGGCAAAATTTGAACCACTATTAAGAAACTTTGGCAATTGGAGAGCTATTCAAATATCACAAAAAGGCGAAAAATGGCATAAATTTGGTATTTTTGAGTTTTTGTTTCAAATATTTCCGGAATTTCAATTTGTGCCCTGCATGCGGATCAGCTGACTTCAGAATTTTAGGCAACCCAAAAACCAACTCCATCAGCGCGCCGATGGTAGATAAAGACTATAAAATAGTCCAATGCAAAAAATGCGAGACATACCACGTCTCCCCGGATATTTCATTCTCCGGTGAACAGTGGGCAGAACTTTATGGAGCTGAGTATTTCGCTTTACAATCGGGTTGGCTCGTAAAAAAACGGGATCAGGAACTTTCTGAAAGATTCGACAGGGCAGTTGAACTTCTTAAAGACCGGAAGAAAATTAAATTCCTTGATGTTGGCACTGGTGAAGGAAAAACCTTGATCAAGGGACTTCAGAGAGGCTGGGAAGTGACTGGTGTGGACATAGTTGACCTCCGGGTACCTGGGGCGAAAAAGAATGGCATTAACTTCATCCAGGGAAAATTCATTGAACTTGACCTGCCCGAAAATCACTACGATTTTATCTACCTTGACTCGGTGATGGAGCATGTACTCAATCCATTCGAGTACTTGCAGAAAATTGAGAAGCTTCTAAACCCGGGTGGGTTGCTTTACATTGGTGTGCCGAACGAAGACAGTCTTTTTAATGTAATCAGAAAAATTGCATTTAAGGTCGCCGGAAGAAAAGGGATATCTGAGAAGTTAAAACCGTTCGATACCCCTTACCACGTCGTGGGATTCAACAACAGGTCGCTACCTTTTATAATTAAACGAGCGGGTTTGGAGATAAAATTCTTCAGAAATTTCGGCAGAAAGATGGAATTTCTCGGCTCCCCCTTTGGCTCAAAGGCTTTCTGGATATCACTGATATTTCTTTTCCCGGTGGAGATCATCGGTAACCTTTTGGGAATGGATGTATATTTCGAGACTTTGGTAGCCAAGAAGTAAAATGATTTAAAACAAAAAACCCGATCTAAAAAGACCGGGTTTTTTCTTCGTAGCGGGGGCAGTTCGCCGCGGCGAATTGAACCAGAAATCAATATGATTTAAAACAAAAAACCCGATCTAAAAAGACCGGGTTTTTTCTTCGTAGCGGGGGCAGGACTTGAACCTACAACCTTCGGGTTAAGAGCCCGACGAGCTACCAATTGCTCCACCCCGCGGTGTTTAATTTCTTAAAATCAGTTTTCAAATATACACTTTTTCCTGGAATAAACAAAATTATTTCGGAAGTGTAACAATAAATC
>JAEYUD010000284.1 GCA_023433685.1 Bacteroidota bacterium | reverse complement strand
GCCCGGATCGCTGAAGTGGAGGAGCGCTAAAGCCCCGGCCGCGATCAGCAAAGGAACAAGGAGGAGGTATCTTGCGGTGGATCTTCTCATAGAATTCATATTGTGACAGGTAAAAATAAAAAAAGTTTCGCTATTTACTATCAATCTATAACATTGGTGCTTCATCCTGTTTCTTTTTTAATCGCTATATCTTATTTTTACGAATGGAATGTAAACGTTTACATTAAAGATGAGGAACCCATGGCTGAGGTCAAACTAACTAACATCTCAAAAGTTTATGAAGGCGGAAACAAGGTAGTTCACTCGGTGAGCCTTGACATTAAAGACAGGGAATTCGTCGTACTTGTGGGCCCTTCCGGATGTGGCAAAACCACCACCTTGCGAATGATCGCCGGTCTCGAGGAGATCAGCGGCGGAGAGCTTTTTATTGACGGTAAAAAGGTAAATGACCTTCCTCCAAAAGATCGCGACATCGCCATGGTATTCCAGAACTACGCTCTTTATCCCCACATGAGTGTACGGGACAACATGGCATTTGGGTTGAAAATCAGGAAGATGGACAAAAATGAAATTGATGAAAGGGTGATGGAGGCGGCCGGCATCCTCGAGCTTGAAGACTATCTTGACCGTAAACCAAAAGCCCTATCGGGCGGGCAACGGCAAAGGGTTGCAGTCGGCAGGGCAATCGTTAGAAAACCAAAAGTTTTCCTTTTTGACGAACCGTTAAGCAATCTTGACGCTAAACTTCGCGTGCAGATGAGGGCCGAGATTTCCAGGCTTCACAAGCAACTTGAAGCAACCATGATATACGTCACCCACGATCAGGTTGAGGCAATGACCATGGGCGACCGTATCTGCGTTCTGAATGGAGGATATATCCAACAGTTCGATGAGCCGATGAATCTTTACGAGCGACCGGCAAATAAATTTGTAGCCGGTTTTATCGGGTCACCTTCCATGAACTTTATTCCCGGTACCATTTCGAAAAAACATAATTACACTTTCACAGGGAATGGACAGGTTCTGAAGATCGAATTTGACAGGACCCAACACGAGAGCAAGCTAAATAATACAACCGAAGTGATCGCCGGGATCAGACCTGAAAGTTTCAGACTCTGGTCACGAGTCGAAAAACACGACATCAATGTTATAGATGTTGAACTCGATCTTGTTGAACTGATGGGAAATGAAGAGTACCTTCACTTCAGCCTTGAAGGTGTGAAATGTGTAGCGAGGGTTTCAACTGGTGTGAGATACAAAGCAGGCGCAAAGGTGAAACTGGAATTCGAAACCTCCAGAGTACACCTTTTCGACTTAAAAACTGAACAAAACTTGCTTATCTGATCATTCGAAGACGAAACCCAGCGGTCCGTCTGCCCTGATAACCTGTTTGAAGTTTTCGTAGGGAACAGTCACTTCGGTTGGTCCAAAAGCGTAGGGCGCGATCTCATACGAATTGTAGTAAAATGTTATTGATTTTTCTCCCGGAAGGAAGTTGGCGTTAAGTGAAAAACCATTTTCACCGAACCAAAAACCTTCTTCGGCGAGGTCTTTTCCAACGAGATCATACTGAACGCGGAATATCTGTTCTGCTTGTGCTCTCAATAATTCTTCACCGCCGGGCACAAGGAGATCACTCAATTCAAGCTTTTTTTCCGTATCAACAGAGTAATTATGGTACATCACGTATCCAAGACCGTGTGCCCCTCCTGAATAGTCCCAACCGGCATCTATGAACGAGATGATCTTGTCGCCCGAAACCCTCACTGAGAGATTTTGGTCATGCGACCAGTAGACTCCGAAATCATCCTCTGATTCCCAACTTTGGTAGGTTGCAAGCATCGAATCCACAATATCTTCCACTGATCCGTTCCCTAACTGAAGAATATTTCTTGTTTCGAAATTCAGCGTCTTCGCGAGTGAACCGTTTGGTCCCTTTTCATCAAATACAGGCCAGGTGATCGAAATAAGATACGCGCTGTCCCTTTTGTACTGTTCGCTGTTATAAACCTTGTGAATTTCTTTTATTGTGTAGTCCGGCACTTGTGCCTGAATGAAAGTAAGTGCCGAAAGAATAAAGACGATTAAGATTTTCTTCATATAAATTATCCTGTGATGATATTAGTTGGCGAATTGACCGAGGGGTCCTTTTTTTGACACGAGTGATTTGATCTCTCCCCATGGTATCACAAGTTCTGTTGTACCGCAAGCGTAGCAGGTGATCTCATACTCGTTATAGTAGAAGATCAACCCGTTTTTAGTGAAGAGAAAATTATCGTTCAGATGAAATTTGTTGCCATCGAACCAATACTCACCTTCAAGGCTGACATCAGGAGCCAGACCTTTAAGTTTTCTGAAAATCTTATCACCGGTTGCGGTTAAGGTCTTCTCATAATTTTTGTTCAGTACATCAGCGAGAGTTAAATTTTTCTGCTTTTTAAGGTCGTAGTTGGCGTAGTAAACCCATGAACCACCATGCGCGCCGCCTGAATATTGATATCCGGAATAGGTCAGTGTTCCAACCCCGGAAGAAGGGGAGCTGTACTCAATTCTTTTCTCGAAATACCATGGCATTGCAGGATAGCCTTCTTCTATATCTTTGACGAAGTCTTTGTAGTTCGATAGATTGTATTCATAATCACTTTTTCCCTTGGCTAACGGATCTAGGTAGAGAGAGGTAACGGCTTTATTCAGGAACCTGGCAAGAGAGGCGCTCTTTCCTGACTCATCAAATTTCGGGTACTCAAGTAAATATGTGAACAGTGTATCAGACTCTGAAGCCGGGTTGGTGTACACTTTGTTGATCTTCACCATCTCGAACTTTAGATCATCCTGAGCAAAAATGGCAGAAGCCATTAAAACAAGCAGCAACATATATCTTTTCACGGAAATCCTTTCTTTTTTAAGTTTATATCGCTTTAGAGGGAAAAAGTTTCACCGCTACTCTTCGATAAGGTAACCTTCCGCGATATCGGAGGTGATATTGTTGAGAAACCTTGTTGGTTTTGAAAAGGTTACACCCATTTCGCGGTCGAAAACTTTCATCGGATAGGTGATATAAAGGTTCTGTTTTGCCCTTGTTGATGCAACATACATCAGCCTGCGCTCTTCTTCGAGTCCCTCAGCAGTTTCTATGGAGCGGATCGAAGGGAAAAAACCATCTATGGCATGCATGATGAAAACGGAATGCCACTCGAGCCCTTTCGCCGAGTGGATCGTGCTGAGCGTCAGTTTCTCGTCTTCCTTGTCCGGGCTGTCGAGGTCCGATATTGAATCCAAAGGTGGCTCGATCGCCATATCCGAGAGAAATTCTTCCAGCCTGTCGTACTTTTCTGTGATATTAAGAAGAGTGTCGATATCCTTCGATCTTTTATTGAAATCATCGTACAGGTCTGTGAAGAGTGGATAATAATAATTCACAACGCTTTGGGTTTTTTCTGTAGGGGTTTCCTGCTTTACGTATAGCTTCCGCATTACCTCGAGCAGTTTGAGGCATTTTGAGGCGAATATCGATTCAGCGGACGAGCTTGCCTGTTTTGTTATCCCGGCTTTACCGGAAGAAATCTCTTCGAGTATCTTTCTTGCCGTTTTGGGTCCGATCCCGGGGTGCATCATAAGTATGCGGTACCAGCTCACAAGATCGAGTGGATTTAGCAACACGCGCAGGAACGCGAGTATATCCTTGATGTGCGCGGCTTCCACAAACTTTATTCCGCCGATCTTGACAAATGGAATATTTGCCTTCGTCAGTTCAATTTCAAGGTCAAAAGAAAAGAAAGATGAGCGGAAAAGAACAGCGATATCTGAAAGTTTTATCCCTTCTTCCCGGAGCTCTAGAATCCTTTGAACGATGAACCTGCTCTGCATATTTTCATTTTCCGAGGCAATAACAGAAGGGAGTTCACCATCCGGTCTGTATGAAAATAGCGTCTTCTCATATTTCCATACCGCGGCATCCTGTATCTTGTTCGCGAAAGTTAATATCTGTGGTGTACTCCTGTAGTTCTCTTCCAATTTTATCAATGTCGTTCCGGGGAACATTTCAGGGAACTGCATTATATTTCTGAAGTTGGCCCCTCTGAATGAGTAGATCGACTGTAGATCGTCACCCACCACCATGATATTTTTGTTGGTCTGAGTCAACGACTCCACAAGTTCTGCCTGAAGGTGGTTGGTATCCTGATACTCATCAACCATAATAAAATTGATCGAATCGAGAATCCTCTTGGCGGTTGGAGAGTATTCGAAAAAGAAATCGCGGAGGTAGATCAAGAGATCATCGAAATCGAGAAGATTATTTTTCTTTTTGTAAGCAGTGTACGCGACATGAATTTCGTTGATCTTTTCGATATGTCGCATGAAGTGGGGAAATTCTTCGTCAACAATCTCGTCCAGGTGCCTTCCTGTATTCACACTGAGTGAAAATATCTTGAAAAGCGTCTGTTTGTTAGGGAAACGGACTTTTTCTTCAACCAGGCTTAATTCAGACCGGATAAGATTAACCACATCTTCAGAGTCACCCTGATCGAGTATTGTGAAATTAGGCTCAAGATGCGCGGCTATCGCGTATTTGCGCAGGATCATGTTCGCGAATGAGTGGAAAGTGCCGCCCTGAATTTTAGTGCAGCGCTTGTCAAGCAGCAATTCTGCCCGGTGCATCATCTCATTCGCGGCTTTTCTGGTAAAAGTCAGCAGTAAAATGGAAGAGGGATCATAACCTATTTCGATTAACCTTGCCACACGGTAAACCAATGTGCGGGTCTTACCTGAACCTGCTCCCGCGATTATCAGGAAACTCCCTTCTTCAGCACGCGCGGCTTCATACTGGGCGGGATTCAGGGAATTTACATAATCAATGGCAAATTTTGACTCGTCATAATTCTTGATCAGCCGGTTCGGAGTGGTTAAATCCCTTAATTTTATTGTTTTCAGGCTCTTTTCCAATATGCTCCGCGTCTTTTTAATATCTCACTCATAATCACTGCATCCCTGAAAGTCTCACGGTTCTTGAGTTTGTCGATCAATCCGCGGCTTCTGCTGTATGTTGCTTGGGCATCTGCCACCGCGTGCTCCCTCACAAGGGCGTTCGCCTCGGTCTGCTCAAACTGCCTGCTTAATTCCTCCAGACTCAATGGCTCGACTGCCGGAGCCGGGAGGTCTTCATAACTCATCGTGTAGATCGATTCAATTGACTGATCCGGTTTGATAAGCGGTTCTTTTGATTTGAGCTTCTGGTAGTTTGACTTCTTTACAGTCTCTTCAAAAGGCTGATAATCTGACTCCTGTGAAGGATCTTTTGCTTTGGATGCGTAGGTCGGCTTGCTTTCAGGCCGGGGAGCTGTACCCCGGCCAAAAAGCGCTTCAAGTTCAGCATAAGCGTCACTCGACCCGGCAGTTTCGGTTTGATTCTGAGTGCTTGTGTAAGTCGTGTATTCTTTGGGAGCAGACCTCTGTTGAGGCTTGCTACGCTCCGGTTGCCTCTGAGGCATCCTTGGTAGCGGTTGCTCTTTCTCTTTCTTCTTCATACTGCTCACAACGGAGATAATGAAGAAAATGATGAATACGATTATCTCAAAAATATTATCCATTGTTTAGCTTGCCGGTTTTGACTTCGAATCGTCAGGTTTCGCGATAGCTTCTCTCATGCTTGTGTCGGCCTGAACATTTTTAAGATTGTAATAGTCCATGATCCCAAGATTTCCCGACCTGAAAGCTTCAGCAATGGCTTTTGGCACTTCTGCCTCTGCTTCAATAACTTTGGCTTTTTGCCTTGCCACTTCGGCATTCATTTCCTGCTCAAGGGCAACCGCGGCAGCTCTGCGCTCCTCGGCTCGCGCGCGGGCGATCTGGAGATCTGCCTGAGCCTGATCGGCCTGCAGTTTGGCGCCGATGTTCGCGCCCACATCAACGTCCGCGATGTCGATCGAAAGGATCTCAAACGCGGTACCGCTGTCGAGTCCCTTTGATAGAACCACTTTCGAAATCGAATCAGGATTTTCAAGAACATGTTTGTGACTTTCGGAAGAACCGATGGTGGAAACAATTCCCTCACCGACCCTCGCGAGAATTGTAGCTTCGCCGGCACCTCCGACGAGTCTGTCGATATTGGTACGAACGGTAATTCTTGCAACTGCTTTAAGCTGGATGCCGTCTTTTGCCATTGCGGCAACGAGAGGGGTCTCTATAACTTTTGGGTTAACTGACATTTTAACCGCGTCAAGAACGTCGCGTCCGGCAAGGTCGATCGCTGTGGCGCGCTCAAATGTAAGATCAAGCTGTGCCTTGTCGGCTGAAATAAGGGCATTCACCACTTTATCAACATTTCCGCCCGCGAGCAAATGGGCTTCAAGTTTTGGTATCTCCACGTCGATACCGGCTTTTGTTGCTGTGATATTTGCTCTTACGATAACGTGAGGGTTGATCTTTCTGAGTCGCATACCGACCAGATCTTTAAAAATTTTAACTTTCACACCCGAGGAGAGAGCCGTTATCCACAACCCGATTGGAACGAAATAGAGGAAAAACATAAGGAATATCACCGCCCCGACGATGAAGAAGATTGAAAAGCCGGTTACTATTTGATCTGGCATTTTTGCTCCGATAAGATTTATTAAATAATCCCCTCAAGATACTAAAAATCACTCATATATGAGAGGGGAATTTATTTTGAGAACAAATTTGAGTTTTGATTTGTTTAACAAGTATGCGACTGAATTGGAAGATTCCGGTCAGTGTTTTCTGATTGAATTCTACCTGAATTGTATAAAAAAACAAGAATGTCTATATTCGATCAACCAAAAAAATAAAAACTTAGGACGACAAAATGGATGGAAGTTTTTCGGACAGACTGCAGGACGTGATCAGGCTCAGCAGAGAAGAAGCTGTTAGACTTGGTCACGACTATATAGGCACGGAGCACTTGCTGCTTGGTTTGATCAGAGAAGGCCAGGGCGTGGCTGTCCGTATATTGAAGAATCTTGATATTGATCTGCTTGAACTCAAAAAGGTTATTGAAGATTCATTAAGATCGAGTGGTGGAACCCTGACCATAGGTAACCTGCCACTGACCAAACAGGCTGAAAAGATTTTAAAAATTACACAGATCGAAGCCAAGATATACAAGGCTGATGTTATCGGCACCGAGCACCTTCTCCTTTCCCTCCTCACGGATGAGGACACCCTCGCCACGCAGAAACTGATGCAGTTCGGTCTCTCGAATGAAGCAGCCAAGAGTGAGTTGAACACCTTGCTTTCGAGCAGGGAACAGAACGCTGATAAAGGAAGTGGTGCTTCCAATCCTCTTCCACCCGCGCAAGGGAAGAAACAGGAAAAAACAAAAACACCTGTGCTCGACAATTTTGGACGTGATCTCACCAAGCTCGCTCTCGAAGACAAACTTGACCCTGTTATTGGCAGGGAGATCGAGATTGAACGTGTTGCCCAGATACTCAGCAGAAGAAAAAAGAACAATCCTGTTCTTATCGGTGAACCCGGAGTGGGCAAAACCGCCATCGCCGAAGGTCTCGCGATCAGAATAATTGAAAAGAAGGTTCCGAGAATCCTTCAGGACAAAAGGGTTGTAACCCTTGATCTCGCGGGACTTGTTGCCGGAACCAAATACCGTGGTCAGTTTGAAGAGAGAATGAAGGCACTCCTCACAGAGCTTGAAAAAGCGAAAGAGGTAATAATCTTCATCGATGAACTTCATACCATCGTAGGTGCAGGTGGAGCCTCGGGCTCGCTTGACGCGTCGAACATGTTCAAACCTGCTCTCGCGAGAGGTGACTTCCAGTGTATCGGTGCCACAACCCTTGATGAGTACAGAAAATATATTGAAACCGACGGTGCCCTGGACAGAAGATTCCAAAAAGTTATGGTTGAACCACCCAGTTATGATGATACGATTCAGATACTTGAGAATATCAAGATCAAATATGAAGAGCATCACAGGGTGAAATATTCAACCCCCGCGATCGAATCAGCCGTTAAAATGAGTATTCGCTATATCACCGACCGCCACCTCCCTGATAAGGCAATTGACGTCATAGATGAGGCCGGTAGCCGTGTGCACATGCGGAATTACGAAGTGCCGGCTGAGATTCTCAAGATGGAAGAAGAAGTTGAAAACGTTCGCAAGCAAAAAGCTGCCGTGGTAAAACAGCAGGATTACGAGGAAGCCGCCCGTTTGAGAGATACAGAGAGAACCCTCCTTTCTGAGCTTGAAGTGGCGAAAGAGGAATGGGAGCTAAAATCGAAGGAAAATGTCTTTGACGTTACCGAGGAAGACATAGCTACTGTGGTCGCTATGATGACCGGTATTCCTGTAACGAGAGTTGCCCAAACAGAATCAGAAAAACTTCTTAACATGGAAGAGGCTCTTAAATCAAGTATCATCGGACAGGATGAACCGATCAAGAAACTGACGAAAGCGATCAGAAGGGCAAGAGCAGGACTGAAAAACCCTGACAGACCCATCGGTAGCTTTATCTTCCTTGGTCCTACAGGAGTCGGAAAAACCGAACTTTGCAAAGTACTCGCCAAATACCTGTTTGACAGTGAGGATGCCCTCATTAAAATCGATATGAGTGAGTATATGGAGAAGTTCGCGGTCAGCCGGCTTGTTGGAGCGCCTCCGGGATATGTAGGATACGAAGAAGGCGGTCAGCTCACAGAAAAAGTGAGGAGAAAACCTTATTCAGTAGTGCTTTTCGATGAGATCGAGAAGGCACACCCTGATATTTTCTCTCTACTCCTTCAGGTTCTTGATGAAGGGAGATTAACTGACAGCCTCGGCAGGAAAGTTGATTTTAAGAATACCATCATAATAATGACCTCGAATATCGGCATCCGTGATATCAGAACCACCGGTTCTTTCGGTTTCAGTGCTGATGGTCAGAAGGATCAGTATGACAGCATGAAGAGTGTTATTGATGATGCCGTTAAGAAACTTTTCAGTCCCGAATTCCTCAACAGACTTGATGATCAGATCGTCTTCAGAAACCTGGACAAAGATGATATCATTAAGATCATTGATGTTGAGATAAAGGATCTGATGAAAAACATCCACGATAACAAACTTGAACTTGTTATCGATGAATCCGCAAAGAGTTTCCTTGCTGATAAAGGCTTTGATCCAAAATTTGGGGCAAGACCTTTGAAGAGAGCGATACAGAACTACATCGAGGATCCCCTTAGTGAAGAAATTCTGAGAGGCTCGTTCAAAGAGGGAACCAGAATTGTTGCCCGTCATCTGGAGAACAACGACTTCCTGGTTTTCATGGACGAAAGCTCACTCGAAGTTGGATCTGACCTGAATGTATAATTTACCGGGCTGCTCAAAAGGCAGCCCTTTTTTGTAGTTGTTTCTCAACCGGAGGAGAAGATGTTGAAATTAAATGACGAACTGGTATCGAACGAGTTGAAAGGCTTGAGTGGTTGGTCCCGCGAAGGGGATTCGATCACCAAAAATTATCAGTTCAAGGATTTTACGGAAGTGGTTACTGCCGTGAACAAGATTGCCGAACTGGCTGAAGACCAAAATCATCACCCTGACATTCTGATGTATGGATGGAATAAACTGAGAATTACCACTTCCACCCATGACGCGAATGGTATTACGGGGCGCGATTTCAAATTGGCCTCCGCGATCGACAGATTCATTAAGTTACCGGAATAACCCTAAGTTTTTAGCCGAAAAAAAAGAGTAGAAATCAGTAAATTTGCCGATTATTAACAAATTGGTAAATCATGCAAGTTCTACGATCTTTACTCTTTTCATTTTTCTTTCTCGTTGTGAACATCAACGCTCAGACAGAGTTTGAGAAGTACTTTGAAAACAAAACCCTCCGCCTCGACTACATTCACGCGGGAAACAAGACCGAAGACTACATCTACTACAGTTCGCTGATAGAAGAGCCTCATTGGGGCGGTCCGGTGAAAAATCTGATTGATCCCTTCAATTTTGGCAAATACAAGGCTGAAGTTTATGACGCTCAGTCGGGTAAACTCATCTATACAAAACACTATTCAACCCTCTTTTCCGAGTGGCAGACCACGAATGAGTCCCTGACTTTGAGCAAGGCCTTCGAAGAGAGTGTGGTTATGCCTTTCCCTAAAGCACCGGTGAAGCTTACTATCTCGACGAGACAAAAAGATCAGTCGTTCGTAAAGAAATTTGAAATGACGATAGACCCGAAAAACTACTTTATCAAGAAAGACCGTGATCATGTCTATCCCTCCTTCAAGGTTGTAAACAACGGTGATCCGGGCGAAAAGGTGGATATCGTGATCATCCCTGAAGGATACACCGCGAAAGAGATGGATCAGTTCAAGAAAGACTGTAACCGCTTCGCGCAATATCTCTTCAATGCCTCGCCATACAAAGAGAATAAAACCTCATTCAATATCTGGGGTATCGAGGCCCCTTCGCAGCAGTCGGGTACCGATATTCCTGCCGAAAAAATAAACGTGAACACCGCCGCCGGTACTTCATTCTATACTTTTGATGAAGAGCGCTATCTTATGACAGAGGAATACAATACGGTTCGTGACCTCGCGGCAAATGCTCCGTACGATCAAATTTACATCCTCGTTAACAGCGACAAATATGGAGGCGGCGCGATTTACAATTATTACGCGACCTGCGTGAATTTTAACATATATTCTGAATATGTGTTTGTTCACGAGTTTGGGCACGCTTTCGCTTTCCTCGCGGATGAGTATTATACAAGTTCCACCGCATACAACGATTTTTATCCGCTCGGTTTCGAGCCGCTCGAGCCAAATATCACCACATTGGTTGATTTCGACTCAAAATGGAAAGACCTTGTTAAAGAGGATACTCCAATTCCGACCCCTGCCACAAAAGAGTTTGAAAAGAAGCTCGGCGCTTTTGAGGGCGGTGGATATGTTGCTAAAGGAGTTTACAGACCGAAACAGGATTGCTCAATGAATTCGATATCAGTGGACAATTTCTGCACTGTTTGTAAACGCGCCATTCAGCGAATGATCGACTATTACACGGGAAAATAAATGTTTTACTCGGTAGACCCTTCGACGGGCAAAACCATCTCCGAATGGAATCCCATGGATTCCGGTGAGATAACAGTCCTGATTGAAAAGGTTGAACTTGCTTTCAGAGATTACAGAAAAACATCGTTCATTGAGAGGAAAGAGTGGTTGTTGGCAGCCGCAACTGCTCTTAGAAACAAGAAGAAATACCTTGCTGAATTGATGGCACGTGAGATGGGTAAACCTTTGCCGCAAGGGGAGGGGGAGATCGAGAAATCGGCGTGGGTTTGTGAATATTACGCTGAAAATGGTGAAACTTTTTTGGCTCCTGAGCGGATCAAAACCGATGCTTCGGAGAGTTTTATCGTGTACCGGCCACTTGGAGTGATATTGGCGGTGATGCCCTGGAATTTTCCGTTCTGGCAGGTTTTCAGATTCGCGGCTCCCGCGCTGATGGCAGGTAACTGTGGACTTTTGAAGCATTCTCCCAACGTCACGGGATGCGCGATTGAGATCGAAAAAATAATGCGGGAAGCCGGATTTCCTGAAAATGTTTTTAGAACAGTTATTGCTGATCTACCTGAAGTGGAAGCAATTATCAGAAATGACAAAATAGCCGCCGTTACCCTAACCGGAAGCACCCGGGCGGGCAGTGCAGTGGCTGCCATCGCTGGAAGTGAGATTAAAAAATGCGTTCTCGAACTGGGAGGCAGTGATCCCTACATTGTAACTGACACGGCGGTCATCAAGTCAGCCGCTCAGGCTTGCATCACCGGAAGGTTTCTGAACGCCGGGCAGAGTTGTATTGCCGCGAAAAGGGTGTTGGTGTTTGAGAAAGTTTATGAGGAATTCAAATCGGAATTTCTAAAACTCGCTTCCGGGTTGAAGGTTGGTGATCCGTTCGAGCAGGGTACCTTCATTGGCCCTATGGCAAGGAATGACCTGCGGAAAGCACTACATAACCAGGTTTTAGCCTCTGTAAATCAAGGAGCTAAAATTCTTATAGGTGGCGATATTCCAGGTGGGCCCGGTTTCTATTACCCTGTAACCGTTCTTGAGGAGGCCGCGGATGATTCACCGGTTTGCACGGAGGAAGTGTTCGGACCTGTTGCCGTACTGATCAAAGTGCGTGACTTGGAGGAGGCACTTCAGATCGCCAATTCAACAGAGTATGGACTTGGTGCCGCGATCTTCACTTCAGACCGTTCACTCGGAAGAAATGTCGCTCTTGAATCACTCGAAGCGGGCTCTTGTTTTGTGAACGGATTCGTGAGAAGTGATCCCAGGCTCCCATTCGGTGGTATCAAAAAATCAGGCTTCGGCAGGGAGCTTTCGTTGCAGGGAATACGGGAGTTCGTGAATACAAAGACCGTTTACATCGCGTAAGAAGTTATAACATTTCCATATCCTGCTGTCGTGCTTCTGACAGCGGGATATTTGGATCATTCCTAAAGTTTTCGTTTGCCCACCTCTCTATAAAATCTTAACTTTAAAGTTATATTTTTCAAAAAAATGCACATCAATTTACAGGAGATCAAATGCCCGGATACAGCGGTGTAGACTATTTTAATATCGATACGCTATTGTCAGATGAAGAAAAGATGGTAAGGGATATGGTCAGGGATTTTGTTGAGGACAACATCATCCCGGTCATTGAAAAGAACTATAGAGAGGGTACCTTCCCAATGGATCTGATCCCTAAAATGGGAGAGATAGGACTGTTCGGCGCTAACCTTCCATCGCAATATGGCGGTTCCGACATGAACAATGTCGCCTACGGTCTTGTGATGCAGGAACTCGAAAGAGGAGACAGCGGAGTAAGAAGCTTTGTTTCCGTTCAGAGCGCCCTTGTGATG
>JAEYUD010000157.1 GCA_023433685.1 Bacteroidota bacterium | reverse complement strand
CTCATCCCATTGTTTGGCATCGGTTTTGAGAAATTCCTCTTTATCGGCAAACATCGCTTTAAGGTCAAGACCGAGGAAAGCCTGGGCTTTCTCCTTGGTTGAGATATCAGGAAGTGGTACCGGATAGGTTTTTCCGTGCTTGATCAGAATGATTGCAAGGGCTTTTCTTGCTTCTTCAGCTTTCGCGAGAGATGTTCCAACAACTCTTAGAGCTTCAACCGGAGAGTGGAAGCCGAGACCGTTGGCTGCGGCAACCCAGTCCCAACGCCACTGAGCGTGACGTATGAGTTGAAGTGCGGGTTTCATTTCTTCAGGGGTGGCACCGGCATCCCATGCTGCTTTCGCCTCTATATGCGCGGAAGCGATCGCTTTTTCAGCAATTCTTCTTATCTCTTCAACCCTGTCCTGTCTGTCGTACACGTCCTGGATCAGTTTTTCTGTCTCTTCTCTGTGGCATACCTGGCATGAATTGGCAACATTAGCCAAAGGACTCTGGATGTGGTGATCGGTGTACTTAACACCACCTTCAGTTTTGTAAGGCATGTGACAGTCGGAGCACGACACACCGCGTTTCGCGTGGATACCGGTCATGAAAAGTTCGAAATCAGGATGCTGTGCTTTCAGCATTGGAGCTTTTGAAAGTTTATGCTCCCAATCCTTGAATTCCATTCTGTCGTAGTATGCTTCCATAGAGTCGGCGCTGAATCCATTATCCCACGGGAATGTCAGGTATTTCCCATCGCCTTTGAAGTAATACTCAACGTGGCACTGGGCGCAGACGAGTGATCTCATCTCCTGACGGGAGGCTTTGGTTATATCTTTTCCCTGTCTCTGAAATGCTTCGACAAGGGCGGGACGTGTAATTCGCAAGTTCATTGTCTTGGGATCATGACAATCCTGGCAGCCGATCGGATTCACAATTTCAGCACCTTTGTCTTTCCATTTGCCTTTGTAAAAATCAGCAGGTCCCACTTTTGCCATTACGCGGGGCACATCGGTACTTTTGCAACTCCAGCAGGTAGCAGGCTGTGGACTGTCTTTAACGCCACCTGTTCTGAGGGTTTGCCTTATATCCCTTACAGCATGAGCGTGCCCTCTACCCTGATTGTATTCTTTTGAGAAGGCGTAACCTGCCCACATGATCACCAACTCAGGATATCTTTCGAGGTAATCCACTTTTTTTGATCCCCCGTGCTTACTGGCGAAATTGGTATCGAGGGTTTTCATGTATGATTCATATTCGCGCGGGTAGTTTTCACCCCACACTTCATTTCTTGGCTCCCATTCAGCGATCGGTTTTACCGCTTGCAGGGTAAAGCTTTCGGCCCTTCTCTCAACTATCGTGGAGGCGAAAAGTCCAAGAATAAATACGACAACCACTGTGCCGAGAAAGATCACCCATCCCAACCACGGTTTTTCTTTAAGTTGTTCAGAAATTGGTTTCATCTAATCCTCTTGTTTCTGTTTCGAATTGTTGGTTTTCATCCATTCCGGTACAACAGGTGAGAGCCCCGGAACCTTGGCATCAGGAGTTGAAGAGAGTGAATTAACTCTTCCGTGCGGCACATCCCTGTGGCAACTCCAACAGTAAACACCTTCCATATCGATCGATCTGTTCCCCTGTTCATACCCCCGGTTGGATATGGGGTGGATAACGTTATCGTGGCATCTGATACAATTAGCCTGAACAGCATTTTTACCCGCGTCCTTTATCCTGATCACCTGGGGCTCGAGGCGGAAGGTGAACATGAATGAGTGACGCAGCCCGTCTTGAGCTTTGAAAAGATACTTGGAGATTACGTTATCATGGGGAACGTGGCAATCGTTGCAGACGGTAAACCGCCCGTGACTGCCTCTCTCCCAGGTGGCAAAGTACGAGTTCATCACGTGACAATTGATGCAGGCCTCAGGTTTGTCGGATGCGTACGATATCGCGTTGGAAACATAAAGCACCTGAAAACCGAGACCGACAAAAATGCCAAGCATTATGATCACCGGAAAACGCCATTGAGGGGGTGGAATTAAGAGATTGAGCAGTTTTTTTATTACTCTCATTCCGTTCTTTCTTTCTTTGTGGATTTAATCAGATTTTTTTATCTGCTTATATAAAACTTAAGAAAAAAACATCAGACCAGCAAACAAATTCTTATTTTTTTAAAGTACTTTACTAATATAAAGATTATTGCTAAAAAGGTAAATTATTTTTTTTCGACATCTGAATAAGGAGGTTTTAAAATGGAAAAGCCGCCCTTTGCGGAGCGGCTTATTCAGGTAATTTTGATTGATGGAGGTGGTTATTTTCCGTCCCTGTAGATCTTGATCACTTGAACTTTAATCTCCTGATCGAATTTGCCATCGGCGCCGATACCGGTCTGCTCAATTATTTCATCGAGCAATCCACCTTTATGATTGATCTTAAGTTCTTCTTTCATTCCGTTGCTTTCCCAGGCTCTCATCACAAATCTGTCTTTGGTGTCATAAGCGTATTCTGCGTTGCTCTCCTTCCAGTCGGCGTGCCACGGGCGGCCATTTCTATCATACCAAACCTCATGCCCAGGGTCAACCGCGCCATTGTCTTTTTTCTTGTCAATGAAGTAGTTCCCGTTCCATTTCATGTTCCCGACATTGTCGAGTTTTCCTTTTGCATAAGTATAGGAAGTGTTGTTTGCCTTAATGATGTTTCCTTTTTTGTCACGGGTCAGTTTCAGAACAGATTTTTTCCCCGCCACCATTTCTGTAAACCTTCCGGCCTTATCGTACTTGAATGCAAGTGTTTCGGTCTGGTATTTCCCCGCGCTGTTCTTTGAGTTAACGGAGAGTTTAAGAAGTCTGCCTTCTTTGTCATACTCATAAATGGAAGTGTCAAGCGGGGTTATCTTGCCATCGGCAGCTATCATCTGCGCGATGTGAATCTCCATCATCACCGCTTCCCTTTTGATAACCTCCACGTAAAAAGGCATCAGTTTATCTCGAAGAATCGGATCGAGCCGGACATCTTTCTGCTTATTGAGGTTATACTCATGTACAAATTCATGATTGAGTTTGGCGTAACCCTCGGTCAGAATGAAATCCTGAGCCATGAGAGCCGTAAAAGAGAGGAAAAAACAAAGTATTGAGGCGACAATTCGTGTTTTCATAGATTGTCTTTCTTTTTATGATTAAATAACCGCCGGGCGGTACAGATTAAAAAATTTTATAGAGGCAAGTTACGAAAATCAATTAGTTTAATAAACTGATAATTTCAGACTTAACTTCTTTATTTCAAACCTGAAAGTTAATCTTTATATTTGTGGTATTAAGAAATTTGGTTTGGATGATGATCTACGATGACCCGGTCTTGCAAAGTCTGGTTGAAGAATTAAAAGAGTATTTTGGAAACGATCTCGACCGGATTGTGCTTTTCGGTTCGTATGCCCGGGGTGAGGAGAGGAAGGACTCCGACATTGATCTTTTTGTTGTTGTTTCGAAGTATGAAAAACGCGATACGCGGGAGAAACTCAACGAATTGATTTTCGAGTATCTCCTCAGCAGCCAGAAACTTTTCTCTATTATCATCAAGGATAAAAAATTTGTGGAGAAATGGGAAGATACCATGGATCTTTTCTCCGAGATTAAAAAGGACGGAAAGCTTCTTTATGCAAAAGCAGGATGAGCTGGTTAAATACCGGTTAGAAAAATCATCAGAAGAGATCAGAAATGCAGAGATTGCTCTTGAAAATAAACTTTACCGATCCTCTGTCAGTTCGGCGTATTATGCAATGTTTCATGCTGCACGCGCTTTGCTGGCAAAGCATGAAATGAGTTCCAAATCTCACTCCGGTTTGATTTCTGTTTTCTCTCAGAATTTCGTAAAACCCGGTGTAATTGATAAAAACATTGGACGACTCCTGACAGATGCATACAATCTAAGGATAGAAAGCGATTACGAAGATTTTTTCTACCTCGATATTGAGGAAGCAAAAGAGGCAGTGGAGAGTGCGATAATTTTTGTTGAAACCATTAAACGAATAATAAACAATTAAGCAATCTCTCACATTTTCCAAAGTACGGTCACCACAAAAGTAACCAACAACCCCATCACAATCGGCAGAAAAGTGGAAACAAGCGTCCATTTCACAGAGCCGGTTTCTTTATATATCGTGTAAATGGTTGTTGAACAGGGATTATGCAAAAGAGAAAACAGCATCAGGTTTACACCCGTAAGGAGGGACCAACCTCCATGCTGAAGAATTGCAGCCGTCTGGGCATCCTCCATCTCGAACATCACACCTGCTCCCGCGCCTGCTCCCACTATCTTTGAAGTCATCACGGTAAGCATCAGAATTGTCGGGATCACGATCTCGTTCGCGGGAATGGCAATTACGTAAGCTAAAAAGATCACACCATTTAACCCGAAGAAAACGGCGACGGGATCAACTGTATTGATAAACCACTCTGCCAAAGAGAGATCACCCACATGAATATTTGCCACAAGCCAGATGACCGCCCCTGCAGGAAAAGCAAAAACTATCGCCCGCCAAAGAACAAACGCGGTTCTGTCAATAAGTGAAGTGTAAAGCGTCTGAAGCAATCTCGGAGGACGGTAAGGCGGCAATTCGAGACTGAAAGTAGAAACTTCCCCCTTCAACACGGTTTTTGTGAGACCCCATGAAACCAGCAGACTTAAAAATATTCCCAAAAGTGCAATTGAAACAACAGCCCCGGCTGAAACCAATCCGGCAAGATATGGTGGAGCGGCAGCCCCAATAAAAATAGTGGCTATTAGAATCTGGGTCGGCCATCTACCGTTACAGAGCGAGAAATTGTTCGTTATTATCGCTATCAGCCGTTCCCTTGGAGAGTCGATAATCCGGGTGGCAACCACCCCCGCGGCATTGCACCCAAAACCCATGCTCATCGTGAGTGCCTGTTTGCCATGTGCTCCCACTTTCCTGAAAATTGAGTCGAGATTAAATGCCACCCTCGGAAGATATCCAAAATCCTCAAGAAGTGTGAATACCGGAAAAAATACCATCATTGGCGGGAGCATCACGCTTACCACCCATGCTCCGGCAAGGTACGCCCCATCAACAACCACACCTGTGAGCCACCATGGCGAACCAAGTGAGTCAAATACCGATCTGATCCAGGGGTGTCCCCACTCAACAAGCAGGGTTGCGAGCCAGCCGGACGGATAATTGGCACCGACTATGGTGATCCAAAACACCAGGGCAAGCAAAAGGAGCATTATCGGAAAACCGAATATTCTGCTCGTAACAAGCCTGTCAATCGTTTTGTCAAGCCTGAACGCAATATTAGAGTCAGGCGTGGAAACCGAGTGTTTTGCTATTTCCGCAGCTTCGGAGTATATCGATTCCACAAGACTGTCGTGGAAGCTTTCGCCCCGCTCAATCCTTAAGTTTCTGGCTGTTTCAAGTATTTCGTTGTTCATTTTTTTAGATTTATTAAACCGCAAAGGTCTTTTATAAGTTACACGGATTTTACGGATTATGCACAGATTTCGCGGATTATTAGCACGCAGATGCACGCGGATTAAACAGATAGACGCAGACAGAAGATAGTATCACCGAATCCGAGTAATCCGTGTTAAATCCGTGTAATCCGTGTAACCTTGTTTCTCCACACTCCACACTATACACTATACACTATACACTATACACTATACACTAAAATTCGTTATTTTTAATGGCATCAATAATCCTCTGGTCTCCTTCGAGGAGACGGAGGGCAACCCACCTGGCATTGGGAAGTGCCGGGAAAGCCTTTTTTATCTTCCCCGTAAGCTCTTCCACGGCCGCGGCAATGTCAGGAGCCAGGGCTTTAACCTTTCGTGGTTTGCAGATATATTCACCGGTCGCAACCTGATGGAGCACCGAGAGGAGTTCCGGGATTCCCTCTCCCTGTCTGGCTGCCGCGGGTACGACGGGAATCCCGAGGTCACGCGCGAGCGACCTGATATCAAGTGTTATTCCGTTTCGCTTCGCTTCGTCCATCAGATTAACGCAGAGCACCGCGCGGTCAGTTATTTCCAGTACCTGAAGAACCAGATTAAGATTTCGCTCGATCCTTGTGGCATCTGCCACAATTATGGTTACATCAGGCTTTCCGAACAGGAGAAAATCACGCGCGATTTCTTCATCAGTACTGGTGGAAAGAAGTGAATACGTACCCGGCAGATCAACGATCTTAAATTTCTTATCCGAATACGAAAATGCTCCCTCTGCCCTCGCCACAGTCTTACCGGGCCAGTTGCCTGTATGCTGCCTCAACCCGGTAAGTGAATTAAATACAGTGCTTTTACCCGTGTTGGGGTTTCCGGCGAGGGCAACAACAAAGTCGTGACTTTCAAGGTCAATCCCCATTCTCTTGAGCGTGGCATTTTTATTCGCCGGACAAACCTCACATGCTCCCGAACTCATCATGCCACCTTTTCAACATTCTTTACAAATATCTGTTTTGCCTGCTCAAGCCGGAGTGCTGCCACTGCCCCCCTTACTCTGAAAGCGACGGGATCACCGGAGGCGCTCGCCATTTCAAATGCAACCCTGCTCCCCGGAACGAATCCCAGATCCATCAACCTCCTGCGCTGCTGGCCCCGTATCCTTTTCGATATCATGTGAATCTCGCATTTATATCCCTTCCCTATCTTGTCGAGTGTGGTCACAACTGCCGGCTCCACATCGGCATCTTCAACCGGTATTACGGAGACATTACTGCTTAAAAGCCTTGTAAATACCCTTTCTTCACCATCGGCTACGAAGTGTATCTTCCCCTCCCTGTTGTCCAATACCCTTACCATCATTCCGGGATAGAGTTTCTCAGCTGTTATCTGCTCGTAAACTTCTGATGGTTCATCCTCGATATGAGTTACCCTCACAACTGTATCGGGAGCAGCCTCCCTCAACAATGCTCCCTTTACAGGTGGCATGTTACCATCTTTATCAGGAATCGGATCACCATGAGGATCATATACCGGATTACCAAGCCGTGAAGCAAGCGCGTCTGCTTCTGCCTCACTGATCAGATGCTCCCGTTCTTCAGCGTCTGTGTGCCAGTCATTCTCGGGGAGGCCGGTTTTATCAGCGAGATAACTCTCCCAGAGTCTGTGAATCCTGATCACTTTAAGGGCGTAACCCCGGCCTTCCGCGGTCAGTTTTAACCGGTCGTTTTCATAAGTTATCAATCCACCTGCCTCCATCTGCTCTTCGAGTTCCGCGGCGGTTTTACGGGAGATCCCGAGCACCCCTGCCATACTTTCGCAGGATGCCACCGATCCGCGGGAGTCGCAGTCGTAAAGATGCTTCAACGCGTTTTCAAGCAGCTCTTTTTCGATAAATGCTTTTTGTTTTTTCGATCTGAAAAAATTCTTCATCCCAGGGATCACGAGCGCGAGCACGGTTGAAAGTGCGGTTAACAATTCAGATGTAAACTTCATGCGCCTTCCTCTTCAGAAATAAAGAAAAGGTTGTTTCCTGCTTTTTCACTCAAGCTGTGAGGGATGCCATCAATAATTACAATCGTGGAATTATCGTAAGCCAGCCTCGAACTGACGGTTACTCTTACGTTCAATGCCAGCCCGATCCCGGAGAAAAAGTTCATCAGTTCGGCGCTTTCATCGAACACCTTTGCGAGCAGATAGCTTTTGCCAGGCTCGCACTTGGCGAGAGGCAGAAGTGCCGGCACGGCGGGCATGTTCCCATCCCTGTCAGGAATCGGCTCACCGTGAGGATCAAAACTGGGATAACCAAGATAGGCATCAAGCTTTTCTATGAGAAATTCAGAGGTCGAGTGCTCCAGCAATTCCGCTTCGTCGTGTACCTCGCTCCACGACAAACCCAGCACATCCTTCAGAAACAACTCCCAAATCCTGTGGCGGCGGATTATATTAAGTGCTGCCTTCCTGCCTTCTTCAGTCAGGGTCACACCCCGGTAACGCTCATGGTTGAGGTAACCAAGTCCGGAGAGTTTTTGCACCATTTCGCTCGTGGCAGCTTTTGAAACATCAAGTCTTTCCGCCACTTCGGAAGTGGTGACGGCAGACTGACTTTCATTCGAGATGCTGTAAATGGCTTTTAAATAATCTTCTTTTGATATCGTCGGCATAATTAAGAAAAATTGTTAAATAAATTTAGGCATACTTAACTTTAAAGTCAAGAGAAATTATTTCACCTGGCATGATTATCAGATAAAAGTTTAAATAAGTATATTTCGGCATGAAAAAAATTTTGTTGACGACACTCTTTTTTACTCTGATCTCACTTTCCGGTTCACCACAATTAGCAAAATTCACCGGTGTTGGGGGTGGGGTGGGCCTTGGAGTCTTCAAAGGGAACACTCCTGAAGAATTTGGGTACTCCGCGCAGGGTTCATTCGATTTTAAGTTGTGGTTCTCCGAGAAGTATTATTTCAGAACCGCGGCATTTTACACGAGGAAATTCTCAATTCTTCTTCCTGAAGACCGGTATGGCAGAAACTATCCGTTTGTGCAGGGGTTTTCACTCAAATTCATGGGTGAGCAGTTGGTTACCACCCATATTTCTATTGAAGGGGGTGGCGGGCTCGCTCTGTTGAATGACCGTTCTTTTCCGGATACTGACGAGTGGTCACTTGGGAGTGGAATATCATTCCATACCGTCTTCTACTTCTTCGATAAGACAGCTGAAACAAAGGGCTTTTCAGTCCACACCGGTGTTGAGTGGAATATCGGCTTCTTCAAAACCATCCCGGAAGTTAATACCGTGATGGCCCAGCTTCACTACTCATTTTAGGTCTATTAAACCGCAAAGAGCGCAGAGAGCGCAAAGGTTTTTATAAGGTTACGCGGATTCCACGGATTAAACACGGATTTCACGGATTTTTATTTTTCCGGTTATCAACGGTGTACTCATTAATCCTAAATGAATCTGCGGAATCCGTGCAAAATCCGTGAAATCTGTGTAACTGTTTAATTCTACTTCAACACCACCATTGGTTTGGTGAGGGAATGCTCCCCGGCTTGGAGGCGGTAGAAGTAAACACCCGAGGCAAGGTGCTCCGCGTTTATTCTTGCCTGGTGATCTCCGGCCGGAAGATAACCTTCAAAAACTTTTGCCACTTCCCTCCCCTGGAGATCGAATAGTGTTAAACTAACGTCTGCCGCTTCCGGAAGAGAATACCTGATAATTGTTTCCGGATTGAAAGGATTGGGGTAGTTCTGCTCCAACGAGAACTTATCAGGCAGCACCGAAGGATCATTTACATCAGTAAGAGCTGAAACAGTAATCTGCCGCGAATTAACTATTCCTGTATTTGTGGATATTTTACAGACATAAACGCCAGCATCGGTTGGTTTCAGACTGTTAAATACAAGCTTCGCCTGGGTGGCCCCCGCGATATTGTAACCGTTCTTCATCCATTGATACGAGTTTCCCTGGAGCATGGCATCAAAATGTACCGTGCCGCAGAGCATGGAATCAGTCGGCATCGATATCGTTTGATCATTCAACCCCATGAAGACGGTCATGTAGTTATTCCATCTTCCACGGTTCACGAAGTTTGTGCCTGAGATCGCAACCGTGAGTCCATTCTGGGCGATATTAAAACTTCCCTCATTCGTGAACGGGTGGGTAACATAGATCAGTTCATACTCCGGCTGACCCAAAACGCGGTCATAGACAGCAGATTTGTTCACCACATTTTCGGCGATGGTCAAACCCCAGATATCGGTGCCACTTCCGTAGAAGTTTATCCCGCCGGTGAGTGTCATGTTCTTCAGCGTGGTATGCTGGGGGTTGAACGACATCGCGCCCGACCAGCCGAACAGCCCGGCTGCAC
>JAEYUD010000194.1 GCA_023433685.1 Bacteroidota bacterium | reverse complement strand
GTTGGTGGTCGTTGCGCGTTACCCGTTGCGTGTTACCCGTGTTCAGTGGTGAGGGGTGAGTAGCGAGTGGTGAGGGGTGAGAGGTGAGGGGTTGGTGAAATAATCTTGGGCATTTCCGGAAAAATGGAGTTCCAACCACTCTACAATATAAATCCCGGGAGAAAAAGATGATATTTATTCTGCGCATACTTGAGGCAACGTTTTCTAAATACACATCGTTCAGCTACGATTTCGAAGATTTCGCTATTGATATTGTCGTGATAGCCGTTTTTAAGTTTTTTGTCCATTTTTTTGCAGGGTGCCGGTGATAGTCCGCGAGTTTAATGATGAGGGCCGCAAAAAGGTGGGATAGACCGCGGAGAACACGGAAGACGCGGATTTTCGCGGATTTTTTTGATTTGTTGTGCGGAATTACTTCTTTAATACCGATGGGCCCAGGCACGGATATCAGATTACTTTGTGGCGCATGCCCGAATCGGATTCTTCGAAGATCCTTGCCGCAATCCCGCGAAGCGGGACCCGGCACCGGAAGGTGCCTCGTATGGGTAGATACGCACATAATATAACCCGCGCCCCGCGAGGGGTGCCGTGGGAATGGACAGGCCCCACCCCTATACCTCGCGTTAAAGGTAACATTTCCTTATATTTGTCTTATGCGTATCCGAAATTCTTTCAACGGAAATGAGTAAGACCCCCCTGACCAATTGGGGAAGGTTCCCCAAAGTTGAAGCAGAACTTATCGATCTTTACAGTGAAGACCGCGCCCGGGATGTGGTGCCAGGCTCAGGCTCTCTTATCGCCCGTGGGCTTGGCCGCTGCTACGGCGACAGTTCCCTCGGCGAAAAGGTTATCTCAACCCTGCCGTTTAACAGATTCCTCTCGTTCGATCCTGAAACCGGCACTCTTAAATGTGAAGCGGGCGTTTCATTCGCTGACGTTCTCGAGGTGTTTGTACCGAAAGGGTGGTTTCTCCCCGTAACCCCCGGAACAAAATTTATAACTGTAGGCGGTGCAATCGCCTCCGATGTCCATGGTAAAAACCACCATAAAGAGGGAAGTTTTGGCAACCATGTGATCAGCATGAAATTGCTCATTGCATCAGGTGAGGTTGTTTTCTGCTCCCGTGAAACACTCAGCGATCTCTTTTACGCGACTATCGGCGGAATGGGACTGACCGGAGTGATTCTTGAAGCTGAATTCAAGCTTAAAAGAATCGAAACCTCTTTCATCTCACAAAAAATCAAACCTGCCGAAAACCTTGACCAGGTGATGGCACTCTTTGACCAATCGAAGGATTTTACATATTCTGTAGCGTGGATCGACTGTCTTGCCCGCGGCACCAGCCTCGGAAAATCGATCCTCTACCTCGGCGAACACGCCACACAAGAGGAGATAGCTGACACACCATTCGGTGACAAACCTCTCTTTTATCATGGCAAGGGGCTGCTGGGTGTTCCGTTCGACTTCCCCTCAGGCTCGCTCAACTCCCTGACCGTGAGGCTGTTCAACGGGCTTTACTACACAATGAACAAGATGAAGGGGGATGGTCCCATTCATCTCGATCCCTTCTTCTATCCCCTTGACGCGATAGGAAACTGGAACAGGATCTACGGCAAAAAAGGCTTCCTTCAGTACCAGTTCGTTCTTCCGCTTGATAAAAGCCGTGATGGAATGACGGAAGTGCTGCAAGCAATAGCCAAAGAGGGAAGGGGTTCGTTCCTCGCCGTGCTTAAGCTTTTCGGCAGGCAGGATTCCCTGATCTCATTCCCGATGGAGGGCTACACCCTCGCGCTCGATTTCCCCATCATGCCCGGGCTCATGAAGTTCCTGAACAAGCTCGACGATATTGTGCTTAAATACGACGGCAGATTCTATTTTACAAAGGATTCCCGCCTGAAACCGGAGAAGTTCCGCCCCGGTTACCCAAGGCTCGAAGAGTTCCTCACCGTGAAAAGGAAATACGACCCCGGTAATCTTTTCTCTTCCACTCAGTCAAAAAGACTCGGACTTACATGAAATATTGTCTAATCACAGGTGCCGGAAGCGATATTGCAAAAGCCCTCGCCGCCCGGTTTGCCGCCGCTAAATACAATCTTTACCTCGCCGGAAGAAACATTGAAGACCTGAAAAAAACAGCCGCCGACCTCGGGATCAGATATGGCGTTACAGTAACCCCCCTCTTTCTCGATGTGCTGCAGTACGAAACCCACCCGGGTTTCTACGCCGGGCTCGATCCAAAACCGGAAGTGGTGATCTCCGCCGCGGGGCTTCTTGGAGATCAGTTTGAGGCAGAGAAAAACCCTCAGCACGCGCGTCTGATTATGGAAACCAATTATACCGGTGTGGTCAGTATTCTGAGCGAGGTGGCGAATCACTTCGAGGCACGGGGCTCCGGCTCGATCATCGGGATATCAAGCGTCGCGGGCGAAAGAGGAAGGAAGAAGAACTATTATTACGGATCCGCGAAAGCGGGATTCACTGCATTCCTCTCCGGTTTAAGGCAACGTATGTATGGGAAAGGGGTGTTCATAATGTCGGTTCAACCCGGCTTCGTCCGCACCAAAATGCTCGACGGGGTTGAAACACCCGCGATACTCACCGCGCGCCCTGAAGATGTTGCCAGCCACATCTTTAACTCATGGAAAAAACGGAAACCGGTGATCCATACACCTCCTTTCTGGAGGCTGATCATGATGATTATGAAGGTTCTACCCGAAAAAATATTCCAGAAACTGAATTTCTGATGAGACCCCTGACCCCCTTTGGGTTAATTTGAGTGACCCGAATTTGTTATCTTGGGTTTTTAATCTGAAAAAATCCGCTGAAGTCTGAAAGAAATGAGAGAAAATTACTTAGTATTTGGCAGTCCGGTTATTGAACAGGAAGAGATCGACGAAGTTGTCGCGACACTTCAATCCGGCTGGATCGGCACCGGTCCCAAGGTCGCGAGATTTGAAGAAGAATTCAAAGAGTATGTCGGCGCCCAATACGCCATAGCCGTGGCGAGTTGCACCGCCGGGCTGCACCTTAGTGTGGTCGCCCTTGGCATCAAAGAAGGTGACGAAGTGCTGGTGCCCGCGCTCACTTTTGCCGCCACCGCGAACGCGGTGATACACTCCGGTGCGAAACCTGTTTTCGTTGATGTTGACCGCGAAACAATGACCATCTGCTTCGATGACCTCAGACGCAAAATAACAGCCAGGACCAAAGCGATAATTCCGGTCCATTTCGCCGGAAGAGCGGTCGATATGGATCAGCTTTATCAGATTTCCCACGAGTATGGCATTCATATAATCAACGATACCGCGCACGCCATCGAGACAGAGTTTAAAGGGAAGAAAATAGGCTGTTACGAAGATATTTCAAGCTACAGCTTCTACGTGACCAAAAACCTCACTACTTCCGAAGGCGGCATGATCGTAACCAATAACGAAGCGATAGCCAACAGGTTAAAGATATATGCCCTCCACGGGATGAGCAAAGACGCGTGGAAACGATTTTCAGACGACGGGTATAAACATTATCAGGTGGTATTCCCCGGATTTAAGTATAACATGACCGATATCCAGGCTTCACTCGGCATTCATCAGCTGCGGAAAGTTGACCGCCTCCACAAACGGCGTGAAGAGATCTGGAACGTCTATAACGAAAGGCTTAAACACCTCCCGTTGATACTCCCTGCCCCGATGGATGATAAATCAAAACACGGGTTGCACCTCTATATTATACTCG
>JAEYUD010000165.1 GCA_023433685.1 Bacteroidota bacterium | reverse complement strand
GTCGATTCCCACTGTGTGAACGAAAAATAGGCCTTGTTCCCAATCTGGTAAGCCGGTCTTTCAAAATTCTCCGGGCCGTATGCAAAATAGACATTGAAGAAAGGCAGGCTGAAAGTACCGGTTGTCTTTGCTTCAAAAATAAATCCATTCCCTACATTCAGATTGGTGGGATCACCCATTACGAACGGAATCTTGTCAATAAACGAGTTCATGTCAATTCGGAAACGTCCCATTAATCTGGCATCGATCAGCATGTCGGTCAGAGGATTCGCGATACTTCCCGAAACACTGAAAAGTGCCCTGACACCACCGGTTACAGCCTGCCCTTTCCATGGAGCAAGATTGAGCACGGGAGTGTTTGTGTTCACTTCAACACCGATTAAACCGAAGCCATAGTCCATAACCGGATGGAAGAAACTCAACGCGTTGAAAGAGGCATCTATTGCCATTGAAGTGGAGCCGGCTGCTGTGTTTTGCTGATTACCCCTTCCCCTTCCGCCGGTTGATTTCGTCAGTTGGGCTTTTGGATATCTGTGTAAACTGTTGGTCATCTGGTATGATATGAAATCAAGATTGTTATCAGAAGACATCCCACGGGTAATTTTCTCTTTATCTTTTTTGTCGAGCTTTAATAGTGAAGAACCATCGTTGGCAAGCAACTCTTTCTTAAGAAATTCAACCAATTGAGCGTAAGCGGGATTACCCTGAAAGTAAAGTTCCTGAAAGTCTTTGAACTTGACCACCATGTTGGAGTCAGCACCTCCTGCAACATTACTTCCAAAAATATTGGAGCTGTCACCAGCCCCCCCGGCACCGATCTCAAGAAGATAAAGCAAGGTAATAGAATCATTCTCAAGATCCGGGTTCTTGTAAACCAAAGCATAATTAATATTTCCGGATGTATTGAACCGGAATGCACCCTTGCCATCTGTCAATGGAACAACAGGAAGTATTGTTCCCATTTTTGAGTCGGGAGTAAAACTGTACGCGTAAAGGTCGAGGTACGTCTTGTCAACGAGTAACTTCCGCTCGATGATGCGATACATCTCGTCGGTAGTTTGCGCTAAGATATTAAAAGATAAGAGAACCAATACAGTAAATGTAATTCTCGTCATTTTCTTGGTCTTTATTTGGAAAAGTTACCCCGGCACTCGCGCGCCGGGGTCGGAAAATTAGTAGTTGATCCTCAGGATTGGCGAAAATACGATGTAAGTGTCGTATCTGTACGGGAACTTGGTTTTATTAACGCTGAACGAACTGAAGACACTGGCATCAAAGCCAAAGTTTCCACTAAGCATCGCGAAGGCCTTCAGGCCAACAAAACCATATCCGTCAGTTGCGTAACCTGCTGCAAGATTAATTGAATGCTGAATAAGACCCGCAGATTTTCTCACACCAACTTCGGCAGAAACGATGTGATTGAACTTCTGCATGAATGATTTCCTTCCTTTTTCAAGGTCGACTATCTCGGCTTTGGCAGGATCAAGTCTGTATTTGTTTATATCTGACGACGAGAGAATGAGACCAACCTCAAGATCGCCAAAATCAAACACGTTCATCAGGTTTCTCTTACGGAGTTCCCAGTTTACAAAAGTTCTATTAGAATAGAAATTCTGAATAGTGGTAAACTTGCCGTAGTCAGCTTTCTTGTTATCAACAACTGTCACTTTTCCTTCTACAGAAAAGAGGACGTCTTTAAAGAAATCGGAATCTATAAAAGTGAAAGGATAGCCTTCAAGCTTGGCATAAACAGATTGTCCTGAAACCCAAAGCCTTTGAACCGTCATATCATCTTTGTATGGCCTGTTTGAAGGAATACCGGCTCCAATGGAGAGTCTGTAGGTGAACTTTTCAGGATCATTGCTCAAACTCTTGAAATAAGTGAGTCGTGAACCAATGAAGAATTCGTTCATATACCAGCCTGGCCAAAGGGCTTTATCACTTCCCCACTGACCAAAGAGGGAAAGGAGATATTTGTTGTTTCCTTCTGATGTCACACCCCAGTACATAACCTCCGGACGAAGCAGGTTAAGGTTAACATCGAAGTTATAGCCAAGCTTTGTATATACCTGCTCTTTAGTGGTTTCCTTGTAGAAGTAGGTCAGCTCCTTTATCTTGTCATAAGATTTGTCGCCAACTATTTCTTTAAGAAGAAAACCATCCTGGATAGGATCGAACAGAGCTTGTGGATTTTCCTTACCGATCTCTGCAGAGGGATAGAACGCGAAGAACTCAAGTTCGTCATCGTAATATCTTTTTCTTACTTCGATGGTAACATCACCTTCCTGTACAAGTCTGGCTTTTTCTTTGATGATATCAACCTTCGGGATTCTGCCGTTAAGTCTCAGAGAATTTCTGACGACAAAACGGTTGAATATCTCCCTGATAAAAGTAGGGTCATCGATCATCCACTTCTGTTTCAGATCATCAAAGGCCATGGTGTTGTACTCGAGGCTTTTGTAAAGGGTTTTGAGGTTTTCAACCTCCGGGGTTCCTGCAGTCTGTGCTTTCAGTGAAGGCACTATGGCAAGAAACGCGATAAATAAAAATAATGTCTTTCTCATAATTCCATCCATATCTTAAAATGATTAGAAACCATATCTGTATCTGATCTGGAAGAAAACACTTCCCTGGTTTTCCCACTCGCGTATGGTTCTTCCGATTGGATCTGAGAAAACTGTTGCTGCAAATCTGAATGTGTGTCCGCCATCAAGCTCAAGGAGCTTCAACCAGGCATCACCTTTGATTACTGAATCGAACACTCTCGCCTTGAGTCCGAAGATATCGTTCTGCTCGGGAGCGAAGGTGTAGTATAAAGTAACCACAGGTGAAATTGTGTTATCAACCACTTCGGTTTTCGCTGCAGTTGTTCGTGTACCCGGATAATAGGCTTTAAGCATGTCGTAATAGCCGACACCAACATCTATTCTAAAACGAGAGCTTAACTTGTCACTGGTGTTCCAGTAGAATGAAAATGATCCTTCCGCCTGTGTGAAGGAGAAGAAAGCATATTTCTGGTTGGCAACCTGTTTGTCATTGAATGTCACATAAGGGTTCGAATACCCTCTGCCGCCTATTGAAACATAAGCATTCATGAAAGGTAATCCGAACGGCCTTGTAACATGCAGGTCGATCGCCGCCGAGGTTCCAACATGGAAGTTTGACTTCGCGTTAAGCGCGAAAGGCAAATTGTTGATGATATCAGCAGTGTTCATTCTCACTCTTCCGAGCAGTCTGGCATCAAGCACCATCCCCGCGTTGGGATTTTTATTATCCTTGGCGAGTTTGAGCATCGTTCTGAAACCAAAACCGAGGGTGTTGTTACCGAATGGAAGGGCGTGAAGCACTGGTTCTTCCATATTAAGTTCCACTCCGGCGGCACCGAATGAGAAATCCATCACTTTGTGCGAGAAAGAGATCGAGCTGAAACCCGCGTCGATCCTGAAATCAGGTGTTGAAGCCGGAGCATCAGTTGCACCCGCCCCTCTTCCCTTCTTGGTGGTGGATGATTTCTGAGCAACTTTTGGGTACCAGTGGAGCGCGTTCGCCCTCATGAAATTGAGGTAGTCTGTGTTATCTCTGGATGTAATGCCGAGCGATGTATTAATGGCGTCATCCGGGGTGATCCCAAGAAGAGTACCATACTTGTACTCGGGGTCGATCTTCTGCAATCTGTCGATATACTCAATCAAACTGGAATACTTCCCATAGTTGCTGCCCATTAACGCGTTCATATCTTTGAAGGCGATCACCATCGATTCGGTTGGACCACCGGCTTGATTGGCACCAAAGATATTTGCGGAGTCACCCGCACCCGCGGCAATTATCTCATTGATGTAAAGCAGGACTGTTGAGTCAATCCCTATCGCGTTCGTCAAAAAGACCAGTCTGTACGTATAATTGTCGTTGGCTTTGAAAACGAACGGGTCTTTACCGTCAACTCTTGGCACCGGATTGAGCCCTTGGAGAAGTTTCTCAGTGCCGGCAAGGTCAACGAAGTTGAGGTTAAGGTACTTCTTGTCCTTCCTCAGCTTCAAATCGATATTACGGATGTAGTCATCTGCTTCCTGCGCTTTTAGAAGCGGCTGGAACAGAAAACCGGCAACCATAATAATTGTTAGTAATCGTTTCATAGTCGTATCTTCTTTATTTTAAAAACCTTTTTTTACTCTACTTAATTACATTAGCCCGGTATTTTTTGATCACTTTTTCACCAAATTGAGTGGTGAACTGGATTGTGAGTTTCACAGATTCATCGGAGCCGATCGCCATGGCATCGAGAAAAGCGGGATTAACCACTATCTCAACCACAGGGAACAACCCTTTTTTAGCCTGCGAAACGCTTTGGATGAAATTGTCGGGTTCCGATGTGACTCTAAGCTGATTGAATTTGGGAGCCGCGAAAACGAAACCATTCGCTGTGTTTCCAAAGTATCCGAAGAGGAACTGTCGCGAAGCCTGATTATCAACACTGATATACCAGGGAGCGGCATTCTCAGCTTCCTTCTCTGAAAGGGTTGCCCATCCGCTGAAATCACCAAGACCAGGTTTCTGGATCGAGATATCCCACGCGGCAGTTACCGGCTTACCCGAAACGGGATCAGTGTAGGTCATCAAACTGCCATTGTAAAAACCTTGAACCTTCAAAATTTTTCCAACATTCTGCGGATCATTCATGATCTGGCTCAGTTCAATGAAAGAGCCCTTTCCATCTTTTAACGTGCTGGCACCATCAGAAATTGTATAAGAGTATCTTTCCTGATCAGTATATTCGTTCACCGCAAAACTAAAAGCAGGATTCTCGCTGAAAAAGTAACTGTTCCTGACAGCTATTGGAGCAGCCATGGTTGGCAGTTTTACATTAATCATGTAATACTTGTCAGCCGTAAGTGATTTATTTGCTTCACCGGTAACATTTATCATCAATTTAAGATAATAAACTCCGGGCTCCTGGAAAGTCGGCTCAAAATAAGTTTGAACCGTTACTCCTCTTCCTTGCTGTTGAGCAGTTTTCGCCACAACTTCTTCGGATGATGGTTTTTGAAACTTTTGTGAATCATTCAGTTTCAAAATACTTGAACCGGACGAGTTAAGAATCTCGGCGGATAGCGAATTTACTTTGGTAATAGCAGAGAGTACCAGAGGGATCTCCGGTACTCTCACTTTTTGTAAAATCACTACGTCAAGCGTGTCATCAACTTTGAATCCTTGCGCGAATGAAATGCCCGCGATCAGTAAAGTGAAGATCGTTGCTTTTAGTAATGTTTTGGTCATTGTATTTCCTGTTCTTAGTCGATTGAGGGGCCAACATTAATGACATCACCCTTCTTGGGTGTCTGAACTGGCTCTGTCTTAACTTTGATCTTGAACTTAACCGGCTTGGTGTTCACTTCAGAACCTTCCTTGAATCCGCTCTCTTTTTTCAGTTCTTCGAGAAGGAAGAGGGGAAGATAAGTCGGTAACTGCCTTTTAACAGATAGTGTGGCTGTGAATTCATAGTCACCTATAGCCGCGGCCTTTTTAATAAGGAGAGCCGCGTTTCCGTTGGCATCCTTAACGATCGCGTAAGCACCATCCTGCTCTGTTGATAACAATGAGGCCGGGAAGGCCACACCGCCGGGTCCTTTGTTACCTTCAGAGGTTATCTTGTAAACGGAGCTTTTCTTTTCTTCGTCAGAAACAAGACCTGTGGCATTGATAGGGATCTTTATCGAATCTGTGTTGATCTGCCACTCGCTGTATGGGATCGGAACACTGAGTTCGATATCCCTTTTGTACTGGTCGGCGATGCTCGCGATCATCTTTTTCTTGATCTGATTTTCTTTCTCCATCAGGTGGTCTCTTTCCAGAATTACAACCAGCAATTCCGTAATGAGCACGATATACATGATGAAGTATACTTGACTCTTTTTCATTTTAATCTCCTTTCAGTTTAAGTGCGCGTGATCAGGAGATTTTGGTCTTAAGGTCTGAAAGAGCCTGTAATGACTGCTGTTGAATAACTGTTATCTTCTTGTTGAGGGCGTTATACTGGTCTATAACACTGTTAACAACTTTTATCTGATCGTCAGCAACTCTCTGGAGCGATTCAAGCTCGGCTTTAAGGTCGGCAGAAAGTCCTTTAGGAACAGAGATCACACTATTGAATGCAGTATCAGCTGCCTTTGGTTTTTCTTCTTCCGCGGCGGTGGCAATATGCCCGTACTCTTCAGGTGTAAAGAAGGTTACTATCGCGAGGATCATAAGAAGGAAGAATTCCAGAAAAAGAGCACCCATTACCCAGTTGGGGTCAATGCTTCTTCTTAAAGGTTCAGCAGGATCCGGTGCGGCTCCCAGAAGGAAACCCGGAACGAGCGAGATGGAACCGGCGAGATCACCCAGACCTCTTAAACCGACAATAATGATGAGTAAAGCCGCGCCCATATACACGAAACCTTGAATGTTATTCGCGTATTTTGCAACAACCGTGTAAACCATAAAACGGCCGAACGCAGTTTTTGGTTCTTGGTGGACGCTGTTCCCGTTAGCCATGTTAACTCCTATGAATGATGATGATGGATTCGATTAATTAAATAAATTGAAAAATTTATCTTTAACTACATTCTCTTAAACGGAATATTAAATAAATTCTGGTAAAAATGCAACTGTTTTAAAAATCTAAGGGAGAAATTAAACATTTTTTTGATTTAACTGCATGATTTAAATCAAAAATAAATTTCTACTCCTCAAACCAGGCGAAAAATGTTGTCAGAGCATCTTTTCTGTCCTGTGGCATGTAATAAAAATTGATGCCACGGGGGGTGATCTCCCAAAATTCTTCATTTTGGGTATTCATGATGATTTCCCTGATCTTCCTGATCCTGACAACAGGCTCAACTTTGATATCATCATAAATCTTTTTCGCGAGTGTTTCATTGCCTTTCAGCAAATAATACCCTGCTAGTCTTATCTGCGCAATCCTCACACCCAGTAACGACATTTCTTCCTTGCTCTCGTGGTGTTTTTCGCTGTCCTCTATTGCCTGGTCAACAGTGAGGAAGATATCGAGCAACTTGTCAATATTTGGTGCTTGAACATCGTACGCCTTCTCATTCAGGAGGCAAAGATCGTATGCCGCGGTTTCCAGAATGAATAAGACGTTGTTCTTAACCGATTCGTGCCCATAATATTTAAAGTAATATGAAAGTTCTTCGGCAAGTTTCGGTTTGTATGTCAAGGTTTCTTCCGCGATCAGTCTGTAGTGCTCAAGCGCGGTGAACACGGTTCTGGGATCTTTTTCTCGGATACCGATCCGGAGAAAGGTGTTCATGTACTGAAACGCCATCTGAAGAGTTCCGTCGTCTTCATTCTTCATCGCCTCATAAGAAATGAGCTCAACGTTAAGAAGTATGCCCGACATTACATCGCGCATCGACTTTCTTCCATGCTCGAAAAGCATCTCATAAAGTTTGAAAACTTTCGTTTCAAGAAAGATCTTTTTGTTTTCAATCTTCTTGAGAACATAAGGCGCGAAGCTCGAAAAATCAGGATCAAGGAGCACTGAACCACTCAGGTTGTCCCAGTTTTCCGGAAGCCTGTCCTTTAATTTGATATAATGGGAAAGAACGTTCTTAAGTGAATTGATGCAGAGAAGTGTACTCGCACGGTCACCTGACATTATCGAGTTAATCGCCACATCACCAATGAAATTTATCTTTTCATTAACGAGAAGTTTTTCACCTTCAATGTATTTTCTTCCTTTTCTTCTGCTTTTGATCACGCCTTCAAGCACATTTCTCACCTCGTTTTCCACGTACAAGAGGAAATTATCAGGACGAAGAAAATGGAAAACATAATTGAAGTGCGGGATCACCACAACCAGACTGAGGATCACAAGTATGAGTAATTGTGTGATCGAGTATGCAAACTTATAAGATTCAGCGGCGTTCAGGGTATTTACTACAAGTACGGTCACGATCGCTGTTATAACGTAGATAAAAAGGATGACAACATTGATCTTGTTCTCGAAGAAAAGCTCAAATATTTTCGATGAATACTTGTTTGCAGCCAACTGTACTATGATAGCGAGTGCCGTTATTTCGATCGAAAGCACGCTTGTCACCACTTCACCAAGACCGCCGAGTGTATTGGTAAGTGAATCTATTTGTGGGGAATACAGCGCGGCAAGAGGATTAAAATTGAAATACACAAAGAGATGATCGACCAACCTGCCGAAAAGATAGATAAGCATGGCGCTGACAAAAAGCAATGCGAGCGGCTTTGTCCAGGGTACCGATATCTTTTGGGGTCTGGGAGTTTCGGGGTTCATCTATTAAAATCTTATTTATCGAATTTACAAATCTAATAAATTAAATAAAAAAAAAGAGCCGGGTTGGCCGGCTCTTAAAATATTTAACAGAAATTTTACTTTAGAAGCATCATTTTCATGGTTTTATTGAACTTCTTCCCATCTGTTCCTTCAGCGTTGATCGTATACACATACAATCCACTGTTGAGTTTGGAGGCATCGAAATTCACGCTGTGGTTTCCGGCCGCAAAGTTACTGTTAACAAGCGTTGCCACTTCCTGTCCGATCGCGTCAAAAACCTTTACTGTAACTTTCGCTTCAACGGGAAGCGCGAAGTTGATCATGGTTGATGGGTTGAACGGATTGGGATAGTTCTGGCTCAAACCAAACTCAAGCGGAAGGTCAACATTAACTTCAACTTCGTTGGTGTATTTATACTCACCATTCAGATCAACCTGCTTCAGGCGGTAAGAGTAAATCGCTGCTGAAAGGTTTTTATCCGTGAATGAGTAATTTCTCGACTCGGTAGTTGTTCCGCTTCCGGATACAAATCCAACCTTCTCGAACGAACCATTACCGGCTTTTCTTTCAACCTCGAAGCCCATGTTGTTGGTCTCTGTGGCAGTGATCCAGCCAAGTTCAACGCTGTTACCAATTGCCGTCGCGTTGAATGATGCAAGCTCAACAGGAACGGGAGCAGCGGTGATGAGTGTAAGCGTCCAGCCTCTTACAGAACCGGTATCGATGTTTGAATCATCGTACACCCTGAGTATCCAGGCACCACCGGATTGCTTGTTTGTAAAAGCCGAGAGGGGAAACTCAGGTTTGAATGTACCGGTAAAAGGTGCGGTTCCGGTTGTTATTGAAGCAGTGGCCTCGTCATCAAAAATGGTCATAATGTAGTTGTCACCGGAAGAGCCATTGTCTGTTGAGAGCTCAACTTCAGTGCCGTCAGGTCCTTTCAGGTAGATATCAAGATCCGCATCGTAAGAGTGGAAGATCGTATCAAGCCTCACTATCACTTTAACAATATTGGCTTCCATCGCGGGTACCAATACTGTATCAAGCGCGTTCTGCAGGTCTCTTATAGCGACATATTTGCTTCTTTTGTAAACTGAAGCATATATGCCTATACCGGTTGGCGCGGAATTACCCATCGCGGATCCGTAACTGCTGTCAAAAGCCACCACGTTAAACACGTGTATGCCTGTTGGCAATCCATCAGTAACGAACTGGTTTCCTGTACCATTAACCTTGCCGAGCCTTGTGGTTCCGTTCACCCAAACAACAGATGAATCAACCGTGATCGGGAAACCGTTAACATTGGTGGTCGGTACTGTCCAGGTTATTGTAGCCTGGTTGTTCGCGCCTGACCAGGTTGCTGTAACGTTTGTCGGGGCTACAGGTGCTGGAGGTGGAATTGTTGTGAAAGACCACACACCGCCGATGGTTGAGTCGTTCGCGTCGGAAACGTTAACTCTCCAGTAGTACGTTTTACCATACTGAAGGGGGGCAGAACTTGTATAATTCGTATAGATGGCACCCGCTCTTACGACAGCGGATGCGTTCATCGTAACAACCGCGTTCATGTCTGTCGAGAAGTAAACGGTGGTTTTAGTAGTGCTGTCAGGATTTGTCCATGATACAGTTGGTGATGTTGCAAGCTGAATAGCAGTGGCACCATTCTGCGGAACGGGATTGCTTGGGAAGCCAGGACCGGTTGCAAGCAGTGTGTAAGCGGCAAAAACATCGATAAGACCTCTACCGTAATTGTTGTCTTCGCCGGGAGTTCCAAGATCACGGGCTGTGCTGTAGAGCGCCATTTTGATCTGGTGCCCGGTCAGTGACGGAAATGCTGATTTAAGAAGTGCCACCGCGCCGGCAACATGCGGTGAAGCCATCGAGGTTCCGTCAAGATACGAATAGTTATTGTCACCACTTCCGTAACATGATCTTACGTTTACACCCGGAGCAGAAACTTCAGGTTTTATAAGAAGCGAACCTGTTCCACCGCAAGTGGAAGGTCCGCGGCTCGAGAAGCTGGCAACAGGATTATTGTTTCCACCGAGCCAGGCTGCTCCATCAATGGCTGCCATAGCGAAAACGTTCACTTCGTTAGTGTTGATGTTTTTGGGCATGGTGATGGTTGAGGGGTTCGGCCCGCTGTTGCCTGCCGAAAAGCAGATAGCGATACCCGCCGCTTCAACCGCGTTGAAAAGGGAGACGTACTGTCCCGTGCATTCATTAACCGCGTCTGGATCATACCAGCTGTTGTTGATCGAAGCAGGCATGTCTGTCACTGTCGATGGGTTGCCATCAGGGTTCATAGCCCACTGGAAGGCTGCCAGGTGGTTTGTCAGGGAGGTTCCTGTACAAATGGTCTTGGCGGCTATCCACTGCGCGCCCGGAGCAACACCCACAGTGTCACCGGATGGCGAAACGCCTGTCATAGTACCCATGGTGTGGGTACCGTGTCCATCACAGTCGGAAGGGGTGGTGGTTCCACCGGCAGGATCAAGCCATGCCTGATTTGCCGGTACAAAATTCCCTCTCCATTTTGCTGCAAGCGCGACGTGTGTGTTACGCACACCGGTATCCTCGCCCATCACAATCGTGCCGGCACCGGTAATACCCATTTGCCAGAGGAGGTGGGCGTTGATAATTTTAACACCCGGCTCAACAGCTTCCTTGCCTTCTTTTTCACCGGCATCTCTAAGGTTGAGTGGTTTGTCAAGATACGTCGCTGCATCAAGATCCATTGCAGCAAGCTCCATGCTTGTTGCAAGCTCTTCAAATACCGACCGTTTTGCCTCAACAGCTATAGCGTTCACAACCCAGAAATTGGTATACTTGAAAACGGAACGTTCTGTCGATTTCGCTTCAAGATATTTCGTGAGGTTTCTTTGTGTGCTGTTGGCTTTCTCCTGAAGCGTGGTAATAACAGTGTATGCACGGTGCTCAGGGGTGGCTTTGATCCTGTAAAGTTCTTCATCGAGCGCCAGAACGTCAACCTGATCACGAAGGAAAATGATCCCTTTTACGTAATCATCGGAGCTGGTGTTCTGCAGCATTCTCTGAAATCTTGTGGATACCTCCGGTTGGGCGTACGCCGATACGCACATTCCGGAGATGATGGTTAGAAGAAGTATGAGTCTTCTCACTAATTGCTCCTGTGTGTGAATGAAAAAGAAATGTTTTATAAATTACCAATTTATTCGATAAGGTACAATGATAATTTAGGGTGCAAAAAGTTGACCCAGGTATAACTTGTGTCAATTATATTTTTAACTTATATTTGATTCCGTAATTACCTTTAATTCTGTTCAGCGAAATAGAAAAGGAATCCCTTTTATGCCGAAAATTTCACACCTCTTTCACAATTCTGAAAGGAACCTCCGCGCCCTCAGGGCATGGAGGTTTTTTTATATATGAACATCAAAGCAACAATCCTCGACCGTGAGGCTCTCGGGCGCATTGTCACCCGTATGGCACACGAAATAATTGAAAAGAACAAAGGTACCGGAAATCTGATTATAATGGGTCTCAGAACCAGGGGTGCCTACCTTGCCACCCGCCTGCGTGACAAAATCCGCGAGATCGAAAATGTCGAAGTTCCTCTCGGCATTCTCGATGTGACCCTCTACCGGGACGATTTCAGAACCCGCCTCAAACAACCCGAAGTGTCAGTTTCCAATATCACTTTCGATATCTCAGAGAAAAATATTGTGCTGGTTGATGACGTTCTCTACACAGGGAGAACGATCAGGTCAGCCCTCTGCGCGATAATGGACTTCGGCAGACCTGCCACGATAAAACTCTGCTGCCTTATCGACCGGGGTCACCGGGAACTCCCGATAAAAGCCGATATTGTCGGGAAGAACATCCCAACTTCGATAAACGAAGAGGTACGACTTAGAATGGTAGAACACGACGGTGAAGACGCGGTTTACCTTGTTGAAACTGAAAACCAAGAACGGACAGATTGAAATGCAACTTAAAATTAAACATCTCCTCGGTCTCGAAGGTGTTTCTGCGTCTGATATCAGCACCATCCTCGATACCGCGGTCTCATTCAAGCAGGTTCTTGAAAGACCGATTAAAAAAGTGCCGACACTTCAAGGCAAAACCATCGTTAATCTCTTCTATGAAAACTCAACCCGCACTCGTATCTCATTTGAACTTGCCGAAAAAAGACTCTCTGCCGATTCGGTGAACTTCTCTGTTTCAGGTTCAAGTGTCTCAAAAGGTGAAACCTTCAAGGATACTGTTAGAAACATCGAAGCCATGAAGGTCGACATGATCGTCGTCCGCCACGCTTCCGCGGGTGTTCCCCACTACCTCACAAAGATAACAAATGCAACCGTTATCAACGCCGGTGACGGGATCCATGAGCACCCCACACAAGCATTGCTCGATATGTATTCGATCCGGGAGAGGCTGGGGAAACTCGAGGGTTTGAAGGTCTGCATCGTCGGCGATATCGCCCACTCACGTGTGGCGTTATCGAATATTTACGGTCTTCAGGCGATGGGTGCGGAT
>JAEYUD010000155.1 GCA_023433685.1 Bacteroidota bacterium | reverse complement strand
ATTCCGGAGTCTGGAGTCTCTATCTCGAGCGGGGAAAGCATATCCGCCCACATCTTTTTTACTTCTTCCAGTTTGGCAGCCACTTTTTCGGGAGTGTCATACTTTGCCATCTTCCCTTTTACTTCAGAGAGTTCGCTCACGAGGCCGAGATGATAAATTACTGTGTCTTCAGCGCCGGCTTCAAGCACTATTTCATTCTGGAGGCAACCAATGGGGTCGTTCCAGGAGCCGGTCTGGCGGGTTAAAGGTTTACCCTGAAGAGCTGCCGGGTTGATGAGGTCTCCATACTGACCGAGGAAATTCTCTTTCTCAGACTCATACGAGACGACTTTCTTGTTTACACCAAAAAATCCGTGATACTGGTAGTCGATGTTCCAGTGTCCCCTGTCGCCCAAGGGTATTTCCCAAAGGCGTTTTGTGCCGTGCATGAAGTTGCCTTCTGCATCAAAGTATGTTTCAATAAAAGTTTTGTGAAACTCCCTGTGAAAATCGGCAGAAGAGCCCAGACACCACTCAAAATAAGTGAAAAGCGAGAGCGAAATCTTCTTCCCGGAATTGTTGATGAACTTAACATTCCACACTTCAAGTGTGTCGTTCAACGGCACGAATACCGTCATTTCAATTTTTATCCCTTTGTACTCCGAAGTGAACACGGTATAACCAAAGCCGTGCCTGCACTCGTAACCGTCCAAGGGTGTTTTTACAGGCAAAAAGGTTGGTGACCACACTTCACCTGTTTCGTTGTTTTTAACATAGAGAAACTTGCCCCAGTTATCCTGGATCAGGTCTTGATGCCACCTGTTTACTCGATTGAACTCGGAGTGGGTCAACCAGCTGAAACCGCCGCCGGTCTGTGAAATTACCAGTCCGTAGTCACCATTTGATATAACATTAACCCATGGCTTTGGGGTATCGTGACGTTTGATAATGTATTCGCTACCGTCGTGAGAAAAATAGCCGTACTTGGTCTCAAATAATTTTTCCAATGTTTCTTCCATGTTTTAATCAACAAAATTCACCACAGAGCCCACAGAGATCACAGAGAGGTTTCTCTTAATCTCTCTGTAATCCTCACATTAAGACCTACTCAGTGTGCTCTGTGTGCTCTGTGGTGTAAATAATTTAACTTACAAAATTACTTCATCAGGATCATTTTCTTTGTGGAGCTGAAGTTACCGGCACTGATGGTGTAGTAGTAAACACCGCTGGCGAGATCACTTGCGTTAAATTCCACGTTGTATTTGCCTGACTCGTACTCACCATTGGCGAGAGTTGCCACTTCTTTACCAAGAACGCTGAAAACCTTTACGGTTACATACGATTTCGCGGCAATTGAGAAGGAAATGGTGGTTGAAGGATTAAACGGATTTGGATAGTTCTGATCGAGCGCGAAGTCTGAAACCACTTCGTTCATTTCGATTACATCAGAGTAGCCAAATTCGCCGTTGAGATCGATCTGTTTCAGTCGGTAGAAGAGTTTGCCTGAAACACCCTGGTCAACGTATGAATAGTTGGTGATCTGAGTTGTTGTTCCTTTTCCGTTAACAAAAGCAACCGCTGAAAAGATAAGACCGTCAGTGCTTCTTTCGATCTGAAATCCGGAGTTGTTGCTTTCTGTGGCTGTGGTCCAGCTAAGCTCAACATTGCCATTCACTGCTTTGGCTGTGAATGATGTAAGTTCTACAGGGGTTGAATTGTTGGTAAGGTTGAGTGTTCTGAACTCAGAACCCCACTCGCTGCCCCAGAAGGTTTTGTGCATCGAACCTACAGTGCCCCACGGAGTCATGCCGGCATGGTAGTAGTCTGGATCGAAAATGTTCATCATAACCTGAACGGTCTGAGGCACTGTTGTATAGCCAAGTGCCGCGAGATCGATCATGAGCTCGGCAGTATACCCGTTATCAACCTGTGTGGTATCGTTAACTACTGTTCCGGGTCTCTTTACACCGACACCCGCTCCTGAGCCGGCTACAGATGCCTCATATACCATGTTTGGATCAGGCCCACTCGCGTTGAAATAAAGCTTGTACTCTTTGTCCTGACCGCCGAAATCCTTGATCTTCATGAAAAGACCGTCGCCTTCCCAACTGTCACCGAACTTGCAGACCTGCTTGTCGAACGAGGAGAATCCGATGTAAAGCTTACTGCCAATTCTTAATATCTTCAGAGGAGTCCATGTGGTGTCGGTGTACTTGTTCCAGACGAGCACGGTGGATGTAACTGAATTGCCGGGTGCAGTAAGTGGTGGTTTAGGACCGAACACGAGGTATTGCGATGGGTATGCCCAGTCGGGTTCGCTCAGGTTACCATCAACGGTGATGGGGTTAACTGCCTGATAAACGTTAACTGATTGCGGATCCTGATAAAAAGCGATGTCTCTCCAGGTTCCGCCCCATTCACTTCCCCACCAGGTCTTGTAAAATGTTCCGGGGGCCTGCCAGGGGGTCATTCCTGCATGATACATGTCGGGATCAAAAATATTGATCATAACCGGTACCGAGGTAACGTTGGCATCGTATCCAAGAGAATCGAGGTAGATAAGAAGCTCGGCACTGTAGCCGTTGTCGATCTGAGTTGTATCGTTAACGATGGTATTCGAGCCTTTCATACCGGCGCCCATACCGGGAGCCTGATTTTCAAAGTTCATTTCAGGATTGACTCCGCCGAGGTTGTAGTAAAGTTTATACTCTTTCTCCTGGCCTGTAGCGGTTTTAATCTTCATGAAAAGACCATCACCTTCCCAGCTGTCACCAAAACGGCATACATACTTGTCATCACTCCAGAAGCCGATGTAAAGTTTCATCCCGACTTTCAGGAATTTCATCTTGGTGAAGGTGGTATCCTTATAAGGTACCTGATTGGTGACGTGCACTCCACCTGTAATACCCTGCATCTGCATGGTTGATGGAGAATTGGGACCGAACACAAGATACTCCTGAACCGAGTTCCAGGCGGGTTCATTCATATTACCGTCGACTGTGATCGGTCCGGCTGTGAGGTATGCCTCACGCGTGGCCGGATCTGTGTATTGAGCGAACAATGTCTGCACTGAAACCAGTACAAAAAAGATCGCTGCCAGACTGTAAAATTTGCTTTTCACGGCGTCTCCTGTTTGTTTGTTGTCTTGAAAAAATGTAAACGGTTACACAACCTCAAAATTACACACTTTAAATCACTTTGTCAAGAAGTTTTTTCTTTTTTTGTCAAAATTTTTCTACAATTATTCGAGCCAAGTATTAATATTCGCCTGTTTTAGGGGATATGGTGCCCTGAAGAGCTTTTCTGAACCAAAAACCGGCTTTTTTCAACTTAAAATTTGATCATTTTCATAATGTAAATTTTACATAAATATTTCCTATATTTTCATTGATTTTTAGCCTAATTTTCATTACCACTGGATCAAGATGAAAACCCACATTTTTACTCTGACAATTTTTCTGTTGGCGGGCACATTTTCCGCCTCGAACGCGCAACTTCTCTACTCTGACAGTTTCGAAAACCCCGGTAAATGGAAGGTCAATTCTTCCGAAGGGGTTGTAGTCTCAAGCCAAGGCGATAAAGGATACGCCGGTAACGGGCTCCGCTTCGATATCAACTTCACACTCGGAAGTGGTTATGGCGGGGTTTTTGATCTTGTCTCGCTCGACCTCCCGGAAAATTATCAGATGACTTTCTATGTGAAGGCGAAAGACCTGCCCGCTAACAATTTCGAATTCAAAGTGATCGACCCCTCCGGTGACAATGTCTGGTGGGTGAACCGGAAAGGCTACGAATTCCCCTCAGAATGGACAAAGATCACTTGCCGCAAACGGAATCTCGCTTTCGCGTGGGGGCCTCAGGGTGGTGGTGAGATAAAGAAAATGGGAAGACTTGAGCTTATCGTCGCTTCGATCAACGGAGGGAAGGGCTCGGTGTGGATAGATGAGCTAAGAATTGAAAAACTTGATCCTCCCGCCGTTACCACGGCACAACCGGTTGTCACCATTTCCCCGGTTAATGACCCGGCAGCTTCCGCCTCGCTTTTCGACGGCAACGGAAACACTTTTTACACGAGCGGCGCGGGCCAGAAAGAGATCGAATTACTCGTCGATTTCACCGTTCAGCGGGAGTTCGGCGGTCTTGTGCTTGACTGGGACGCGCGGCACTTCCCCACATCATTCTCGGTTGAGGCATCGAATGATCTAAAAAACTGGACTCCCATCTCGAACAATAAAGGGAAAGCCGGCAAAACTTATATTATCGCGGCCGAGTCACAATATCGCTACCTTAAATTCAAAATTCATAACGGAAACGGGCAGGAGACCAGGCTGAACGATATCACACTTAAAGACCTCTCGTTCGCCGACAATTACAACAACCTTTACTATGCCATCGCCGCAGATCACCCAAAGGGGTGGTTCCCGAGGTATACCCTGAAGCAGCAGAGTTATTTCACAGTTACGGGCGTCTCAGGCGATGTGAAGGAAGGGTTGCTCAATGAAGACGGCATGCTCGAGACCGACAAGCAGCAGTTCTCGGTAGAACCTTTCCTCAACCTGAACGGTAAACTCATCACATGGAACGATGTGAAGATCGGCCATTCACTGGCGGAAAACTACATCCCCATCCCTTCTGTGAGGTGGATATCGGATGGTTTTACAATGGACGTGACAGCCTTCGCCGGGGGTGAACCGGGGAGTTCGGTTCTCTATTCCGAATATCTCGTCGCGAATACAGGAAAAGCACCCCTGAAAGGGAAATTTTATCTGGCACTCCGTCCATTTCAGGTAAATCCGCCGTGGCAAGACCTCAACTTTTATGGCGGAACAGCCCGGATAAATTCGATCGAGTACAGGGATGGCTTTGCAAAAGTCAACGGCAAAACCGCGGTAATTCCTCTCGGCATTACCGGCAAGTTCGGCGCTCTCACGTTTAATGACGGGGATATTTCAGGGCACATGGCAGCGAACACCCTCCCGGCATCGCAGTCGGTGAGCGATCCGAAGGGTCTCGCTTCGGGTGCCTACGCCTTCGACCTCGACCTGAAGCCCGGAGAAATGGCGCGATTTACTTTTGCGATCCCACAATACACTGCCACCGCGCCGGAATCGGTGCTGAAGGAATCGGCGAAGTTCGATCTTTTCAGTGAGGCTAACGCGAAAGCATTCAATTTCTGGGAGAAGAAGCTATCCCATATCGACTGGAGCGTTCCAAAGGAGCTCCAAACTGTCTTTAACTCGGTTAAAAGCAATGTCGGTTATATACTCATAAACAGGGATGTGGTGGGGATACAGCCCGGCTCCCGCTCCTATGAACGCTCATGGATCCGCGACGGAGCGCTGACCTCGGCGGCACTTCTTAAAATGGGACTCAAACAGGAGGTGAAGGAGTTCGCCGAGTGGTACTCGAAGTACCTTTACCCCAACGGGAAAGTACCCTGCGTGGTTGATAAACGCGGACCTGATCCCGTACCCGAGAATGACGCGAACGGTGAGTTCATCTACCTGATCTACCAGTACTACCGCTACACTGGCGACAAAGAGTTTGTTAAAAATCTCTTCCCGAAGGTTAGTTCTGCCGTGGATTTCATCCGCGAGATGATTGCCCAGCGAAGCACGCCACACTTCCGCGATAATCCAAACGATTCGATCCGCTCACTTTACGGACTCGTGCCTGAGTCGATCTCGCACGAAGGTTACTCCGACAAACCGATGCACTCATACTGGGATAATTTCTTCACCCTGCTTGGTTTGAAAGATGCCGTAACAATGGCGAAACTCCTCGGCTATGATGATATCGCCAAATCCTGGGCAGGTACCCGAGACACTTTTTACACAAACCTTTACAACTCGATCCGGCTCGCTATCAAACGGACAGGCATCGACTACATCCCCGGATGCGCCGAAAAAGGTGACTTCGACGCCACTTCGACAACTATCGCGGTCTATCCCGGAGGCGAGATAAACAACCTGCCGCAACCGGAGCTCAACAATACTTTCAAACGATATATTAACTATGTGCGCGACCGCGTGCAGGGAAAAATGAAGTGGAATGAGTACACCCCCTACGAAATGCGGACGATCGGCACCTTCAATTTCAGCGGACAGACCGATATCGCGTGGGAGCTGATTCAGTATTTCATGGCCGATCAACGCCCCCAAGGCTGGAACCACTGGGCCGAAGTCGTAACCCGCGACTACCGGTTCGCCCGCTTCCTCGGTGACATGCCCCACACATGGTGCGGCTCCGACTTCATCAATGCCATCCGTGCCATGGTGATCCATGAACGGGAATCCGATAACTCGATCCTCATCGCCCCCGGCTTTCCAGATGCCTGGTACGAGTTCGAAGAAGGTTTCAGCTTCAGGAACCTCCCCACCTACTACGGCGAACTGAACTACGAGATCAAAAAGAAAGGTCAGGAAGCCAACATCTACATCTCCGGCGATGTGAACATCCCCGAAGGCGGAATCAGATATGTTGTGCCTAAAAAATTCAGAAAAGAGCGCGTGGAATTAGACGACAAGTGGGTCGAGCCCAACGCCCAGGGAGAGATCTTGATAAAATCCCTTCCCGCGAAGGTTGAGTTGATTTATTGGAAGCAGTAAAAGTCACGAAGTCTCGGAGTTACAAAGTCTCGAAGTCTCGGAGTCTCGGAGTCTCGGAGACTTGAGAATAAAATTATTAATTACTTGGATTTTCGCTTTGAAATATCTTCGGATTCGATTTTTCTTAGAACGCTCTGAATAAGCGCGTTTAGTAAATTCTTGATGTCAGATATTAGTTTCTGTAATTCCTCCAATTTGTTCTTATCTATGGAGGAAATATCCAATAATATAAAAAGCATCGATTCAACTTCATAAACAGAGCCCCGGGAGATATTCAAAAACTGTGTATATTCTTTTTTTGAATATCTTCCGAATCCTTCAGCGATGTTATTTGATATTGGTAGAGTTGCTCTCAAGATTTGGTCTCTAAGAAAATATTCTTTACTATCCTTCATTAACGCATAAATATCCTTAAAAAGTATTCTTGATTTTTGCCATACAATCAGATCTGTAAAGTGATTTATCATAAAATCCTCAAATTTTGAACAGTCTAAAATTTTTATATTTCGATATCCCGTAACTCCGTGACTTCGAGACTTCGAGACTCCGAGACTTCGAGACTTCGAGACTCCGAGACTCCGTGACTCCGTGACTCCGAGACTTCGAGACTCCGAGACTCCGTGACTTTACCTCATCACCCCCAAATACACCAACCCCCTGTAC
>JAEYUD010000152.1 GCA_023433685.1 Bacteroidota bacterium | reverse complement strand
ACTGTAAACGTTGCATTCATTGTAGAAGAGAAATCGAGTGATTATCTTAACGCCTCGATCGGGTACAGCGGCTCTTACGGATTTTCCGGAGCTCTTGGTGTAACCCTGAACAATTTTTCGATCACTGAACCGTTCAGGTTGGGCGGTGGACAGATATTAAGTTTTAACTGGCAGTTCGGTGTAAGCAACCTGTACAGAACTTTTTCACTTGGCTTTACCGAGCCCTGGTTTATGAACACACCGACCCTCGTTGGTTTTGATGTTTTCTCGACACGCCAGAGCTATATTTATGATCTGTTCCAGGCAGGTGGATCCGTAAAAGTCGGACGCAGATTAAAATGGCCCGATGACTATTTCTATGTTCAGGGATTTTTCCGTTATCAGAACAACAACGTTCTCAATGGTGGTGGGTACTACGCGGAAGGTGAGTCAGAGCAGTTCACACTCGGGTTTACGCTCAGCAGAAAAGACGTTGATAATCCGATCTTCCCGTCAAGGGGATCATCTCTCATGCTGAACGCTGAGGTTTCGGGCGGTCCGTTCCTTCCCGGAACTGTTGATTACGTAAAAATCAATCTGACCACGGAGTGGTACAAGAGGTTGTTCAATTCGAGCAGGTTCGCTCTCTACCTTAGCAGTGACATGGGATTGATCCAGGATCTGAAGAACAAAACAAAGATCCAGCCGTTCGAGCTCTTTTACATGGGTGGTGCCGGACTTGTAATCGCCACAACCTCACTCAGAGGTTATGACGACCGCACAGTGGGCCCCACGCAACAGAATGGTGATGTGATCGGTGGTCGCATGTTCTTCAAGTATGTGGCAGAACTCCGGTTCGCGGTGTCTCTTGACCCAATGCCTCTTTATGTGCTCGCGTTTGCCGAGGCAGGAAACGTTTTTGAAAATATCACAGTAGCCGATCCCTTCAAGCTCAGAAGAAGCGCGGGATTCGGCGCGAGAATCCTGATCAATCCGGTTGGTCTCCTCGGTTTCGATCTTGGATACGGGTTTGACAGGAAGGAAGTTGACGGAACGGATCCCAAGTGGCAGTTCCACTTCCAGTTCGGCAAAGGTTTTTAGTTAATTACTCATAAAAGGAAAAAGTAGTGAAAAGACTTATTGTTCTCTCGCTTTTTATAGTTCTCGGCACATCTGTTTTCGCGCAGAACACCTCACTTAAAGTTGGAATTGTTGACGCGGATCTCATTCTTCAGCAGTTGCCCGAAGCAATCAAAGCCAATGGCGATCTGAAGGCTCTCGAAGCCAAATACAAGGCTGAACTTGATTCCGTTACACAGGCGTTTGCCAAGGAAGTTGAAAATTTCCAGAAGGAATTCCAGAACAAGCCAAACGATCCCAAGGTTAAAGAAAAACAAGGTCAGCTCGCGGCTAAACAGAAAGGTATCGAAGACCTTCAGGCGAAAAGACGGGAAGACCTTTTGACCAAACAGGATCAGCTTCTTAAGCCGATCTATGAGAAACTTTACGACAGTATTGAAGCTCTCGCCAAAGAAGAAGGCATCAACTACATGCTGAACAAGAAAAGCACACAGGATCCTTTCGTTCTCTATGCTGACGTTCAGTTCGACTATACCTACAAGGTACTCGACAAGATAAGAAAAGCCGGTAAATAATTTTCCGAAAGATCAATTGATGAGAGCAAAGTTTGTCATCCTCTTTCTGCTGCTTGCCACCCCCGGCATTTTCGCGCAGTTGAAGGTTGGATACGTCGATTCAGACGCTATAATGAAGAACCTCCCCGATGCTGAAGATGCAAAGAGGCAGCTTGATGCTCTTGTTGCCGAATGGCAGAATGAGATCAGCAAGATGGAGAGCGACATCAAGGCAAAGAAGGAAGATCTGGAGAGAAGAAAACTTATTCTTACAGATCAGATGAAAGCCGACCTTGAAGCCGAGATCAAGCAACTCGAAAAGGACATGGAAGCCTACCGGGTGAAAAAGTTCGGAAATGGCGGAGAACTCTTCCTTAAACAGGATGAAGTTATGAAGCCGGTTCAGAACAAGGTGTTCACTGTTATTCAGCAGGTTGCAAAGGACATGAACCTTGATTTCGTTTTCGACCGCAGCGGGGCGGTTTTGATACTCTTCGCCAAAGACGAATACGACATTACTCCAAAAGTGCTTGACAAACTGAAATAATGCAGATCTCTCTCAAAGAAATTGCTTCATTCGTTTCTGCCCGGGTTACCGGGCAGGACGATCTTTTAATAGATAATCTCCTAAACATCGAAAAAGCCACCCCCGGAAGTCTTACCTTTCTTGGATCAAAAGCCTACGAGAAGTATTTTCCAGCCACCCGCGCGAGCGCAATACTCGTGAACAGGGAGTTTGAGAAAACACGTGATGATATTGTTTACCTTGAGGTTGAGAATCCATACCAGGCATTTCTGATGATTCTGAAGCGATTCTTTGTTTACGAACCGGAACTCACCGGAATCGACCCCACAGCCTCGATAGACCCCACCACATCCGTTGGAGAGAAAACTTCGATCGGAAAGAATGTTGTAATCGGCAAGAACTGCAAGATCGGCAGTGGAGTGAGATTATTCCATAACGTGGTTATACTTGAGAATTGCTCTGTCGGTGATGGAACCGTGATATTTCCTAACGTTTCGGTGCGTGAGAAAAGCGTGATCGGAAGAAATGTAATAATCCACAATGGCGCTTCAATTGGCGCTGATGGATTTGGATTTGTTAAAGGTCCCGACGGCAATTATCTTAAGATCCCCCAGATAGGGAACGTGGTGATCGAAGACAATGTTGAGATCGGCGCGAACACAACCATCGACCGAGCGGCTCTCGGCAGCACAGTTATAAGAGCACACTCGAAGATTGACAATCTTGTGCAGATCGGACACAATGTTGAGATCGGTGAGAACACAGCCATATCGGCTCAATCGGGCGTTTCCGGAAGCACGAAGATCGGTAACAACGTAATTGTTGCCGGGCAGGTTGGATTTGTTGATCACATAGAGATAGGTGACGGCATAATAATCGGAGCACAATCCGGGATTTCACGCAGTCTCACAAAACGAGGAATTTACGCGGGTTCACCCGATAAAGAGCTCAACGAGTTTAAGAAAACCGAGGTACACATTCGTAATCTCGCTGAACTCAATGAACAGGTAAAACAGCTAAAAGCTGAGATCGAAGCCCTTAAAAAGGAACAGCCTAAACCTTAAATAGAGGTTTTATCTCGGGCAGTATTTCCTTCTCGTCATACTGAACACATTCCAGGAACAATCCACTTGGCGGAGCGGTATATTTCGCGGGATAATCGCTTTCATGCGCCAGCAGTTCCTTAAACTTCTCGAGCGGTAGTTCACCCCTGCCCACCTGAACAAGAACCCCAACAATTCTTCTGACCATTTTCCAGAGAAAATGGGAAGCTGTTATCCTGATCAGAACCATTGACCCGGTGTCTATCACATCGGTCGAGTAGACCATCACCTTTGTTGATTTTGCGTCCCCACCCATCTTCGTATCGCCGAAAGAGATAAAATCGTGCATTCCGGTAAGCTCTTTGGCGGCTGCTCGCATGGCGCGGGTATCAAGTTGATCCTTGATCCACCAGACGTAATTTTTGCCGAAGGCGGTTCTTCTTGTTGATATCTGATAAAGATAGGTTCTCCGTTTTGCGTTGTGCCTTGCCTGAAAGCGGTCGTTGGCTTTCTCCACTTTGAGAACATTAATATCGTGAGGGAGGAGGTCGTTTATTTTCATGCGGAGCACATCGGGTGGAATTTCATTGGGCGCGACCAATGATACAACCTGAGCCGCGGCATGGACGCCTGCATCAGTTCTTCCGGCACCCTGAAGGTCGAGCTTATCGGTACCAAACACGGTATTGAGAGCGTTCAGAAGTGTACCCTGCACGGTCTTCGCGTTTTTCTGCACCTGCCAGCCACTGAAACGGGTTCCTTCATACTCGAGAGTGATTTTATAAACGGGCATCCGGCTACCTGATAACCCTTGTCTCACGCGCGTAGGCATCCTGTGTTTCATACACGGTAGCGGTAACCGCTGTAATGTTCGCGGGGAGAACATTATCGGCGATCCTGTCGAGAAGATATTTGGTGATGTTTTCAACTGTCGAGTGGAAATTTACATCCACTCTCTTTGTTGCGAACCCCTCGAGCAGGTCATTCAGTTTCGGATCAAGTGAGGAAACCATGAAAGCATGATCGAGCTCCTCGATAATGGGGTTAACCACTTTTTTAAGATCATAAAAATCGATCACAAGACCGTTCTCATCAACTTCTCCCTCAACTTCAAGGAAAAGCCGGTAAGAGTGTCCGTGCAGGTTTACGCATTTACCGGGGTGGTAGGGGAGGCGATGCCCCATTTCCCAGTGGAAGCTTTTTGATATTTTCACTTTAAACTATACTCCTTTTTGTTTTGGATCCCAGATGAACTTGTGCATTTGCAGCTGGAATCTCACTTTTAAAGCATCTTCAACGATCCAGTTGACAAGATCAACCGGTTTCAGGGTCTCAAAAACGACAGAAAACAGTATCTCACACTTTGACATGAGGTCATATTTTTCGATCATCTCTTTTGACCAATCATAATCTTCTCTCGATCCAATGACAAATTTTATTTCGTCAATTGGTTTGATGAACTGCAGGTTATCGTACCTGTTCTTTTTCATCATCCTGCTCGATGGGCATTTCAGGTCCATTATAACATGAACCCTTGGGTCAATTTTTTCAATCGGGAGGCTGCCGCCCGTTTCGATGAGTACTTTGTAACCGAGGTTGCAGAGGGTTTCCATCAGAGGCAGCACTTCCTTTTGGATCAGGGGTTCACCACCTGTAATTTCAACCATGTCGCAGTTGTATTTTTTAACTTCTGCAACAATCTCTTCGAGGGTCATATCCTTACCCTCGTAAAAAGCGTATTCTGTATCGCAGTAGGTACATCTCAGATTGCAGTAGGTCAAACGAACAAACACGCAGGGTAGACCGGCGTGTGTGCTTTCACCCTGAATCGAGAAGTAAATTTCATTTATTTTAAGCATAATTCATTGTATCCGTGTGTAAACATTAATTGCCGAACATTTTTATAAGAAAATTGGGGATCCGTTTAGCCCAGGCTGATTCATTGTGCTCGGCGTTGGGGTCGAAAACGGTGATAAAATCAGTTCCTTCACGGTAACCGAGCTCTTTCAGTAACGCGATCATCTCGTCAATTCCGGGTTGAAGTCTGGCTTCCAGTCCGAGACCACCATTGTCGATATACAACTTGAAGTTTCTCTTTTTATTGCCTGTACTTTTTACAGTTGAAACGTAATCGAAACGGTCGATCTTTAAAGCAGGGGAGAAGCTCCCGGCTTTTGAGAATACATCATTATACTCCCAAAGGAGCATGAAAGAGATCAGTCCGCCCATTGATGACCCCGCGGTTGATGTGAATTCCCGTCCGGGTTTGGTTCTGTAGAGTGAATCGATCATTGGCTTCACATTATTAACCACAAATTTCATGTACTCGTTACCAAGTGGGCAGTTTGAGTATTCATCACGCCGGTTTTTGCTGTTATAAATGCCGACGATGATCATTTTTTGCACTTTACCCTGACGTGTCAGCGAATCGATGGCTTCGTCAACCTGCCAGTCGACACCAAAACCGACGGTTGAGGGGTCGAAGATATTCTGTCCATCGTGCATGTAGAGCACCGGATATCTCTCGTTTGAGTTTTTGTAACCATCGGGGAGAAGTATGATTATATCGCGTGGAAGGATATCACCGGCACCAACTCCGCGAATATACTCAACGTTTCCGGTTATCTGACCTTTGAAAGACGCTGATTTATATTTGCTCCAGCAACAGATATCATAGGTTAGAAGTGTATCGCTGACTACCTTCGCGATATGATTTCCGGGGGTGGTGCCATCGGGGTTTGCAGCCTCTTGCGACCAGCTGCCTTTTGTGAACTTAAACTCCAGATCCCCGGGTTTCTCCATTTCAAACGAGATCGACCAAAGCCCCGGCTTCACCTCCACCAATTTGGCTTTTGCAGGGTTCCACTCCCCAATTTGAGCCAGATTTCCCGCGATATAGACAGATTCAGAAGGGTTCAGGCTGTCAACCCGCGCGGTAATTGTAACCTTTATCTGCGCGGAAGTAACAATGGTAAGAAGGAACAGTAAAGGTAAAGATCTAAATAAGGTTTTCATTTTGATTCACTCCAGTTAATTTCCCGGTTTTCACCCGACGCGAATCCGATTACGGTACGGGTCCTCTTCGGAAGTATCCGGGAATTGCTTCGGGAAATTATAAAATGGTCTGTCATGGTGGTGATTGTTTCATTTCCAAAATCGAAACCACCTGAAATTATATCCGTTGTGGTGTTTACCGCGGAGAGCCGGAACTCGTCATCTTTCGTGAAGAGGGTGACAACAGTGTCAGGGGATACTATTCTGTCACCGGGAACGAGAATCGAAAGGGAATCCCGCTTGCCGGAAGTGTAGAGTGCCGGAGAAGTTGAGTCAATGACAACTCCATACTGGATATCCGGAAAAACGAGACGTGGAGACTCGCATGAGGCTAAAAGAAGGAAAAATAAAAAGTGGAACCGGGCCGGGAAAATTTTCATATTCAGTTTACAAATATAACCTTCCCGGACCGGTTGGGAAAACAAATCAGAGCTTCACCGTGGGGGTCACTTGAACTCTATATCCACGGTACCACTTACAATTACCTCACCATTGCAGTCAACCGCGTTGATCTGATAACTACCCGGCAGATAGAAGGTCACTTTTTTCCAGAACCAGGTCCAGTCATTTTGGGTATCCGTACTGATGGTGGTCTCGTAGGTCAGGCTGCCTCCTGAGCCAATACTGTAAAGTTTGAAATCGACCTGCGTGCAATTGATCTCGAACGGCAGTTTAACCAGAAAATAGAAGTAACCCCCTTTTTTATCGATCCTGAAAAGGGAAGAGGGGTTAACGGGCTGCCCGTTGTCACCGATCCCTTCACAGAAGTAGATTTCTTGTGGGCGGGCGGTGAGGGCGAGAACCGTAAAAAACGCTGCAATAAAGAAAAATTTTCTCATAGGATGCCTCATTAATTGAGAAGAACGATTAAAAGGTAAAATTCATTATTCCGGCTTCAAGTTAATGTAAAAAATCAGAAATGTCAATGATCATTTTTTGACTTGGGTACTTTCAAAAATCGTGAAAAAATGTTATATTTGTAGTCTAAATTATTTGCCGTCCTAGCTCAGTTGGTTAGAGCGTCTGACTGTGGCTCAGAAGGTCATAAGTTCGAATCTTATGGACGGTACATGATTCCGGCCTTGTTTAATCCCCATTAAGCAAGGCTTTTTTTATTTCCGGAGGTTCTATGAGCAGCAATTCAATTATCGCGGTGCAGCCGCTGGGTTTTCAGTGGCCTGTGCTTGATCCTTATCTTTTTTGCGTTCACCATCACGATTTCTATCCAAAGGGAAATGGTGAGATGGGTCCTGATGCTTCGCTTGAAGGGAGGCGCCTGGGTGAAGACTTCACCCCTAAAGACGGTTGGCGGATGTACCATGGTGAGACTATCCCCGGGTTTCCGGCACATCCTCACAGGGGATTTGAAACCGTTACGATCGTGTTAAACGGATATGTTGACCACTCCGACTCTCACGGCCAGGCGGGGAGATACGGAAATGGTGACGTTCAATGGATGACAGCCGGAAGCGGGCTGCAGCACAGTGAAATGTTCCCATTGTTGAATGATGACAAGGAAAACACTCTTGAACTTTTTCAGGTTTGGCTCAACCTGCCACGTGCGAAAAAAATGGCAGAACCATTCTTTAAAATGCTTTGGGCAGAGGAGATACCTGTTTACACTTCAACTGATGAGAGTGGTGCTAAAACTTCGATCAGGGTTATTGCCGGCTCAAAAGGTGAAATTTCCGCCCTCGCCCCGGCACCCGATTCATGGGCGGCTGATCCCGAAAACGAGGTATTGATCTGGCTTATAAAAATGGAACCGGGCGCGAAGTGGAAACTTCCTGCTGCTTCTGCTGAAACATTCCGCGTTCTCTATTTTTATGAAGGTACATCCTTAAATGTAGACGGACAGGAAGTGGAAGGCTATCACGCGGCTCAATTGGTTGCAGACCGTGAAATGTTAATTACAGCCGGAGACGATGGATGCAGTCTGTTATTGTTGCAAGGAAAACCGATAGGTGAGCCTGTCTTTCAGCACGGTCCATTTGTAATGAACTCGCGTCAGGAGATAATGAAAGCATTCGTTGATTTTGATGCCACACAGTTCGGGGGGTGGCCCTGGTCACGGCGCGATAACGTTCACCCGAAAGAGAAAGAGCGGTTCGCGACTCACCTGAATGGAGTGGAAGAGGATCCCACTCAGATGTAAAAGTAGAGGAGCATGAAGTGTGAGATCGCTCCGAGCAGAATAAAAATGTGAAATATTCCATGAAACCCGATCGTCCCTGAAAGAGGATCGGGTTTTTTCATGGCATAAATTACAGCACCCACCGTGTAAAACAAAGCCTCAAAACCGAGCCAGACCCAGCCACCTCCGGGTAAGTTCGTGTATAAGGGATAGATCGCCACAATAACAAGCCACCCCATGCTGAGATAGATCGCGGTGTATAGCTTTCTCGGAGCATGGAGCCAAAAAATCTTAATAAAAAGCCCCGCGATCGCTATAAGCCACACAACAACCAGCAACGAGTAACCCCAGCCACCTTTCAGCGTGATCAGGCAGACGGGTGTATATGATCCCGCGATTGAAACGAAGATCATTATATGATCGATCTTACGAAGAACCACCAATTTACTGTCTTGCACGGGCACTGAATGATAGATGGTACTTGCAGAAAACATCAGCACCTGTGCGATGGCGAAAATGATGAAAGCGATAACATGGGTCTGTGATACAGCCGGTTCAATCCTGTTCAGCAGTAGCACAAGAGCCGAAAAGGTAAGAGCCACACCAAGCAGGTGTGAAAGGGCATTAAAAGGTTCTCGGAGAGAGTGGAGTAGTTTCAAATTCCGGTTCGTAATAAATGAAAAACAGTTCAGTAATATAAAACTTAAGAGGAATTGAGTCAAACCATTCTCGCTACAATTCCCCTGACTGATCAACTTTTTGTAAATTTGAGTTTATGATTTTTAGAAAAAGTGGAATTGCAAATGAACGGAATGATCCCCAGGAAGATAAAGGGATTCAGGGATATTCATCCTGAACTGAATGAGCTGAGAAAAGAGATAGTAGAGAGGGCAGGGAAGGTTTACGAACTTTATGGATTCAAACACTGGGATACCCCCGTGCTTGAGTATGCCGAGAACCTCGGAAAATATCTTCCTGACAAGGAAACGGTAGCCGAAGGGGTTTATTCTTTCAGAAATCCCGAACTTGAGCCCGTTTTCAAAGATGATGGTGCCGAGCTCAGGGATGAATTTGAGCAGGTGGTTATGGAGAATCACCACGTGGCGATGAGATATGACCTGACAGCCCCGCTTGCCAGAATGTATGCCGAGGAGCTTTTCATTCAGTCGCTTAAAGGGCAGTTAACCACCAGGAATGCCCCTCTTTTCAGAAGGTACCAATATGGACCGGTTTACAGATTTGAGGCAAAGCTTGATCCGGGCAGGTTCCGTGAGTTCTGGCAGCTCGATTTTGACACTGTTGGCACCGCGGATGTGGCAACCGATGCCGAAGCTTGCATGGTGCTCAGCGACGCCCTTGAAGCTATCGGGCTGCACCGTTCATCATACCTTGTTAAACTCAACAACCGTAAGATACTATCAGGTTTTCTTGAATCGATCGGTATCGAAGGTGCTGAGAGGGAAGCCGCTGTTCTTCGCGTTATCGACAAGATCGATAAAATCGGGGTTGATGGAATTGCCGCCGAACTTGGAGCCGGGAGAAAAGACTCTTCAGGCGCGGTGATCCCGGGGTTGGGAATCGATATTTCGATGGTAAAGAAGATCACAGGTTACTTCGAACGTTTCATGGAAGACCGTAAACGTGCAGAGATAATAGAAGAACTCGCTTCGCTTTGCAGCGGTAACGAAAAATTTGATGACGGGCTTGCAGAATTAAAACGTATTAACGAGCTTCTCGTAGCCTCCGGATACGATGAAACCCGCGTGCTTTTCTCTCCTTCAATAGTAAGGGGATTGGGATATTACACGGGACCCGTTTACGAAGTCGAATCTTTGCTGACCTTCACCGATGCAAAGGGAAACACAAGGAGGGTCGGTTCGATCTGTGGTGGTGGCAGATACGATGGTCTTGTAGAGAGGCTGTTGGGAATCAAGGTACCCGCGGCGGGGGCCTCAATCGGGGTCGACCGTCTCGCCGAACTCCTGGTACTATCCGGTCAGGCAGAAGAAAAATCGAAAGGAACGGTTCTGGTCACCGTGTTTGACGATGAACTTATGGGAGAATACCAGAAGATCGCCGCGGAGCTAAGAGCTTCGGGTATAAGCGCGGAGGTTTATTATGGTGCCCAGCGTGGACTGAAAAAACAGATCGGTTACGGTGACAAGATGAACTCGCCCGTTTGCATACTACTTGGCAGCGACGAGCATGCAAAAGGAGTGGTTACAGTGAGGGATCTGGCTCTCGGCAAAGAGATGTCTGCATCAATTGAAAACAAAGAAGACTGGAAGCAAAAGATACAGAAGGAAGTTCCGCGCGGAGAACTGGTGGAAACAGTAAAAGCGATGCTGAATCGCTGATCAATATTACAACGGAAGATCAAATAATAATGAGCAAATACACACTTTATCTTGATGGCAGGTCGTTAACCACATGGAGTGTTTTCAGGGCGGCGATAAATCGCCACAGGGTTGAATTGGAACCGGAGGCGAAAGTAAGAGTAAGAGAGTGCCGCAACAGACTCTTGGAGCAGATAAATCAAAATCCGGATGAGAAAATTTACGGCGTAAACGTTGGAGTGGGAAATCTTAAAGACACATTCATCGATCCCGCTGAAGCAGCTTCATTTCAGGAGAAGTACATTAAGTCACACAATTGCGGAACCGGTGACTCACTACCTGAAGAGATAGTGCGAATGATGATGATAATCAGGCTAAACTCTTTTGCCAAAGGGGTTTCAGCAGTTTCACTTGAGACAGTAGAGATGCTTGAATTTATGCTGAATAAGGGCGTGATACCTGAAGTGCTTGATCAGGGTTCAGTGGGTGCCAGTGGTGACCTTGTACCCCTTGCCATGATCGCGGGGGCGATGATCGGTCTGCCCGAGTCGAAGGCTTGGTATAAAGGCGAACTAATGAGCGCGCCTGAGGCACTTCAAGCCGCGGGTTTGAAGCCGGTAAAACTTGGATTCAAAGAGGCTATGGGGCTAACGAACGGAACAAATTTCATGTCGGCCTGCGCCATATACGCGGCGAAAGAGGCTCACAAACTTCTGCAAACCGCCAATCAGACTGCCGCCCTCTCACTTGAGGCGATAAGGGGCGAGCAGGACGCGTTCAGTGAATTTCTTGCCGGTTACAGACCGCATAAGGGAATTGAGAATGTGGCTTTAGTGATGCGTGACATGCTTGAAGGCTCCCTCAGGGCAACAAAGGAAGCGCAGAAAGTGTTGTTTAAAGGGCAAGACCCTTCCACTGCAACCGAGCGTGTTCAAGACAGGTATTGTTTTCGCGCGGTTCCACCCGTTCACGGGGCAGCATTCGAGGCGTTGGAGAAAATGGAAGATGTGCTGCTGATCGAGATAAATTCTGCCACCGACAATCCGCTTTTTGAGGAAGTTGGAGAAAAGTTAAGATTCCACAGCGGTTCCAATTTCCATGGTCAGCCTCTTGCCACGGTGATCGACTACTTGAAACTTTCATTGGTATCTCTGACACTCATTTCTGACAAGAGATCGTTCAGCATGCTCAATAAACATCTTAGTTTTGGTCTCCCTTCAAATCTGGCGATCTCGCCTGAAAAAGGGGATTCAGGCTTGATGCTGGCGCAGTACGCGGGCGCTGCCAGGGCTGGTGAGAGCAGGGTACTGGCTAACCCGGCGTCTGTAATGTCGATTTCCACTTCCGCCGGGCAGGAAGATTTTGTGTCGATGGGAAGTGTTGGGGTGGTGCACCTCTTAAGAGTGCTTGATAATCTGAAGACCGTTCTGGCGATCGAAAACCTCTGCGCGTTGCGGGCACTTCAAATGACAAACGGGAAACCGGGATATCTGGAAGGCAAGCTGACTCAATTGGGAAGCGGGACCAGCGTACTGTTTTCTGACCTTAATAAACTGCTTCCTTTGCCTGATGGCGATACATATCTTGGCAGCGAGATCGAACTGGTTCGTCAGTGGATAGACGGCGGTCCGTTTACGGTTCACGATCTGAATCCATGATCAGTCCTTTATCAAGTCGCGCGAGAGGAAGGCAAACCGGGGAAATCTTTCGATAAACCCGGACATTCCTTGCAAGCCTCCGGTGTGATAAACGAGGACCCGTTCGTCAGGTTTGATATCACCTGACTGTGAGAGTTTAGAAACCGCAAACAGAACCTTGCCGGTGTAGACTGGATCAAGAGGAATCTTGTACAGAGCTTGAAATTCACGGATGAATTCGATCAGTTCATCCGTGATTTTAGCATAACCGCCGTGATGCCAGCCGGGCAGCACTTCGAATCTATCGAAACTGTTCACCCCTCCGGTCTTGAGAATATTCTTCACTTCATCGATAACATAATTGAAGTCTTTCAGTACCGGTATGGAGACAATTCCGGTTTCACTCAGTCCCATCCTGCTTGCGGCGATGAGGTTTCCACCGACAGTGCCACCTGAACCTGTTGCCATGAATATCCGTCTGAAATCCCCGGCATCATCAGGGAGCATTTCAGATGCACCGAGGTAACCGGTCTTGTTGCTTCCCCCTTCCGGTACAAAGTAAAAATCGCCAAAAATCCCGTGCAATTCATCTATATACTCTTCGGAGTAGCGTTTTCTGTATTTAGAGCGGGAGACTAAGTGGAGGCG
>JAEYUD010000115.1 GCA_023433685.1 Bacteroidota bacterium | reverse complement strand
CCGTTCAGAATCCCGTTCCCTCCTTCACTGAAAAGAAGTTCTTTGCCTCCCTTTCAAAAAAAAATCCACTACCCGAACCCGAAAAACCTGAAACCGACCCTTATGTCAGATTTATCGTTGACAAGTTGGGGGGGAGGGAGATTTAGCTATTAGCTATTAGCTATTAGTTATTAGCTTTCTAAACTGAAAGTCTAATTAATAACTATGGTTGCTGTCCATCCTATTCTCAAACAATCACAAACAACTAATAGCTAATCGCTAATAGCTAATCGCTAATAGCTAATCGCTAATAGCTAATCGCTAATAGCTAATAGCTAATCGCTAATAGCTTATCGCTAATAGCTAATAGCTTATGGCTAATAGCTAACCACTGCTTTAGCGGCACGCCAAAGCTCCAACATTTCATCGAGAGAGGCATCGGTCGGGGTGCGGTTGGTTTTGGCGAGTTCTGATTCGATGAAAGAGAAGCGTTTCTCGAATTTTTTGTTGGCGAGGTTGAGGGCATTTTCAGGATTGATCTTTTTGAAACGGGCGTAATTGGTGAGGGCAAAGAGGTAGTCGCCGAATTCCTCTTCGAGGCGGGTGAGGTCGCCGGAGGCTTCGGCCTCTTCGAGTTCAGCGCGTTCTTCTACCATTTTCTTTTTTACATCATCCATTGATTGCCACTCGAAGCCTGTTTTAGCGGCTTTCTCCTGCATGCGGGCAGCGCGGTGAAGCGCGGGCATCGCGACGGGGATACCGGAGAGCACCGACTTCTTCCCCTTCCCTTCGGCAAGCTTGATCGCTTCCCAATTCTTCATCACCTCACTTGTATCCGCCACTTCGGTATCACCGAAAACATGTGGGTGACGGCGGATGAGTTTCTCTGAAATTCCTTGAATAACATCATCCAGAGTAAAATGGCCCTCTTCTTCGGCAATAACAGAGTGGAAAGCGACATGGAGAAGGAGGTCGCCAAGTTCCTCTTTGAGGTGGGGGTAGTCCTTGCTGTTTATCGCGTCAAGAGTCTCGTATGCTTCTTCGATCGTTGCCATTTTGATCGAGTCGTTGGTCTGTTCGCGATCCCAGGGGCATTCCTTCCGGAGTCGTCTCATTATATCAATAAATTCCTTAAATTTAAACTCTGTCATACTTGATTTCCGGAATATTGTGAATTAAGAACAATTAAGAAATTATCCTTCAAAATTAGAGAATTAAAATGATTAACGAAAAACTGGCCCTGCTTGGCATCACCATTCCCGAAGCACCGACACCTCTCGCAGCCTATGTTCCCGGACAGGTGACCGGAAACTTTTTGTACACTTCCGGTCAGGTTGCTCTTCAGAACGGCGCTCTTGCTTACAAAGGGAGAATTGGTGCCGATCTGAGTGAAGAAGACGGAATTGCCGCCGCCCAGGTTTGCGTGCTCAACTGTCTCGGCGTCGCGAAGAAATACCTCGGCGACCTCGATAGGATAGAGCAGATTGTTAAACTGACAGTTTTCGTTAACTGCGTTGAAGGTTACCCGAATCAACCAAAGATAGCCAACGGAGCTTCAGAACTGTTGGTTGAGATATTCGGTGAAAAGGGGAAACACGCCAGAAGCGCAGTCGGGGTCAGTGGTTTACCACTTGATTCGCCGGTTGAGATCGAAATGATCGCCTTGATAAAAGATTAATCATGTCAGAGAGCCTCAATAAAAACCGCGTAATATTTCTCGACCTGCTCAGGGCAGCGGCGATACTTCTTCTGATTTTCACCGTAAATTATGAGCACACGCTTGCTCCTGAGAACCGTCACGGTGGAAGTGTGATCCTACAAGCCTGGGTGTACCTTAATTCGGTGACAATTCCTTTTTTCATTTTTACATCCGGAACCCTTTTCATGTATCTTTATAAGACCCAGGAGCGGCCTTTCAGTGAGAATGAAATGGTGAGGAGGGGGTTAAAACGGGGTTTTACACTGCTTGTTATCGGCTACGCGCTGCAGCTTCCATGGTATAGGTGGATAGCCGTTGGCAGCGGTTTTGTCCCTGCCGGATGGGACTCGTTTTATTATGTTGAGATATTGCAGGTTCTCGGAATTTCGATGCTTTTGATGGTATTGCTTCTCTATATAACCGAGAAGTTAAAGCTCAAGAACTGGCAGACTTTTTCGATCGCGGGGCTTATTTTGCTGGCAAGTGGACTGATATTTGAGCACACCGGTATCGCACATGAAATGCCTCTCGCGATAAAGGCCTGGTTCACGCAGGTGGGTGGATCGAAATTTCCGCTGTTCCATTTCGGATTTTATTTTCTGGTCGGAAATTGCACCGGATGTTTTATTTACAACCATCCCACGGCATTCGATTCGGTAAATAACGCCAGGATGCTGCTTGTTGCAGGAGTGGGACTGATAGCCGCCTCGTTACTGGGTGAACTGATAATGAACTCGCTCGGTGTGGATGACCGCATAGCCAACAAAATAGTGATAAAGGTCTTCAGAAAATCGGGCTTGATCATTCTCGGAATTATCGCCGTGATCCATGCCGCGATCAAGTTAAAAGAAAATCCCAAGGTGTTCATTTTGCTGGCGCGAAACACTCTACTGCTTTACGTGGTAAATGTGCTTTTGATCGAGAGAACCCCTCTGAGGCACTATTTCATGAATGTCTACTCACCGTTGGAATCACTGATAATGGCCGCGGGGATGACCGCGTTCATGGTAGTATTTGTGATCGTCTACAATAAACTTGAGTTTAAGAATTTCTCGATGATGAGGGGCGGATAGTTTTGAACAAAACCTTGGATCCGACCCTGACAGGTGAAGAGAAGGAATTAGAGAAGAATCTCAGGCCCTCCTCGTTTTCCGGGTTTCAGGGACAGAGAAAAATAGTTGATAACCTGAAGGTTTTCATCGGAGCCGCGAACAAGCGGGGAGAGTCCTTAGACCATACCCTGCTGACGGGACCCCCCGGACTTGGAAAAACAACCCTCTCGAACATCATTGCCAACGAACTTAAAGTTCCGATAAAACTTACCTCCGGACCCGTGCTCGAAAAACCGGGTGATCTCGCCGGAATCCTTACCGGACTTGAAGAGAGAAGCGTTCTGTTCATCGACGAGATTCACCGTCTTTCACCCGTGGTAGAGGAGTACCTTTACTCCGCGATGGAAGATTTCAGGATCGATATCATGATCGAGAGCGGTCCCGCGGCGAGGACGGTGCAGATCAGTCTGCCAAAGTTCACCCTTGTAGGTGCTACCACGAGGGCGGGAATGTTAACTTCGCCACTTCGTGACAGGTTCGGCATCAATTTCAGGCTCGACTATTACGATGATGATACCCTAAAGGGTATAATTGAACGCTCGGCTGCCATTCTTGGTGTTAAGATCAACTCCGATGCCGCGCTCGAGATTGCCGGAAGATCGCGCGGAACCCCGAGGATCGCGAACCGCCTGCTCAAACGAACCCGCGACTTCGCCGATCACCTGGAGAGCGACGGTATTACGATGGAAGTGGCGCAGACAGCACTTCAGGCACTTGATGTTGATAAATTCGGCCTCGATGAAATGGACAAGGAGATCATCCTTTCAATCATCGAGAAGTACGGCGGGGGGCCGGTTGGACTCACAACCATCGCCGTGGCTGTTGGGGAGGAGAAAGACACGATCGAGGAGGTTTACGAACCTTTTCTGATCCAAAGGGGATTTTTACAAAGAACGCCCCGCGGGAGGGTGGCAACCGAATTTGCTTACAGACATTTCAAAAAACCATTAAGGAGGGACCAGGTCTCTCTTTTCGATGAGGAATAATGACAGAAGTTAACGGAATTAAAATTGGCGGCGGCAATCCGCTGGTGCTTATAGCCGGTCCATGCGTTGTTGAGAGCTCCGATGTGGTATTTGCCACCGCGACAAAGATAAAGGAGATCACCGACAAGCTGGGGATGCCCTATATTTTTAAGTCGAGTTTTAAAAAGGCGAACCGGACAAGTGTTGGCTCTTTCACGGGACCGGGCGATGAAAAAGCCCTGAAAATTCTCTCGAGCGTTAAAAGCACGCTGGGGCTTTCGGTACTCACCGACATCCACTCACCCGAAGATGCCGAAATGGTGGGAAATGCAGCCGATATCCTCCAGATACCGGCTTTTCTCTGCCGCCAGACCGATCTCCTTCTCGCCGCGGGCAGAACGGGGAAGGTTGTTAATATTAAAAAAGGACAGTTTCTGGCTCCCGAGGATATGGAACACGCCGCGGCAAAAGTGGCCTCAACGGGCAACAAACGGATCCTCCTCACCGAGCGCGGAACAACATTCGGCTATCACAACCTTGTGGTTGACATGCGCTCCCTCGTTATCATGCGGAAAACGGGATATCCTGTAGTAATGGATGCCACCCATTCGGTTCAGCTCCCTTCAAAGGGGAATGAGAGCGGCGGGCAGCCCGAGTTCATAAAACCACTCGCGAGGGCGGCTGTGGCCGTCGGCATCGATGCCCTTTTCCTCGAAGTGCACCCCGATCCGAAGAACGCGAAGAGCGACGCTGCAAGTCAGTTCCCGCTCGATCAGCTCGAAGAGTTCCTCACCGGGATCAAAAGGCTTGAAGAAGCCGCGAGGGGATTGGCATGAACAATGGCAAAAATAATATTGATTACACTTACGATCAGATAATCGCCTCCGGACGAGAGGTTATCAGGATCGAGTCGGAATCCGTCGGAGGCCTCCTCGGAAAAATAAATGAAGGCTTTGCCCGCGCGGTTGATCTGATCCTGCGCTCCGAAGGAAGGGTTGTTCTTACGGGAGTGGGGAAGTCAGGTTTGATAGCCAGGAAGATTGTTGCCACGATGAACTCAACCGGCACACCCGCGATCTATCTTCACCCAACCGACGCGCTTCACGGCGATCTTGGCATGGTACGAAGGGAGGATGTAGTGATC
>JAEYUD010000069.1 GCA_023433685.1 Bacteroidota bacterium | reverse complement strand
ATTGTACAGCGTAACACGGTCGATCCCAAGTACCTTGGCAACCTTTGAAATGTTATAGCTGTATTTTTCAAGCATCTTGATTATGTGTTTTTTCTCCATCGATTCAAGGTCCTCTTCAACATCATGTTTGCGGTCATGAATGTTGAAAGGCAGGTCTTCGGCTTTTATGTCGCCGCTACGTCTGATCACCACGGCGCGTTCAATGGCGTTTTCAAGTTCACGCACGTTTCCGGGCCAATCGTAGTTAACCAGAAATTCCATAGCGTCCTTCGAGATATTCCTGATCGACTTGTTCATTCCCTCAGCATACTTTTTAAGGAAGTGATCCGCGAGCAGGGGGATATCTTCTCTTCTGTCACGAAGTGGTGGAATGGTAATGCTGAAAACATTCAGGCGATAGTAAAGATCTTCCCTGAATCTTCCCTCTTTCACCAACTGATCGAGTGGCTCATTGGTGGCGCAAATAACCCTGAAGTTGCTCGGAATCAGATCGTTCCCTCCAACCCGGGTGAAGTGTTTGGTCTCAATAACCCTAAGAAGATCGATCTGCGTTTTAGCCGAGACCAAACCGATCTCATCGAGAAAAACAGTTCCATTGTCGGCGATCTCAAATTTACCTTTCCTCTTATATTGTGCTCCGGTAAAAGCGCCCCTTTCATGACCGAACAACTCCGATTCAAGAAGTGTCTCCGGAAGCGCGCCGCAATTCACCGTGATCATGGGGAAATACTTCCTGGGAGAATTAATATGTATGGCTTTCGCGACAAGTTCTTTTCCCGTTCCGCTTTCACCATATATTAACACAGTGGTGTCGGCATTGGCAACTGTATTTATCAGTTCGTAAATCTTCCTCATCTGAGGAGACTCACCGATAAGATTGTCAGGTCTTATCAGATCGTCTATCCTTTCACGGAGCTTTATATTCTCGCGGAGAAGTTCTTTGTCTTTCAGTGCCTTGTGGATCAGATGAGTTAGCTCATCAGGATCAACCGGCTTGGTGACATAATCATACGCCCCCTCTTTCAGTGCCTGTATGGCAGTTGAAACCGACGCGAACGCGGTTATCATTATTACAGTGGCATGGGGATCTATCTGTTTGATCTTCGCGAGAAGCTCTAATCCGCTCATCCCCGGCATTTTAATGTCGAGGAGAATTATGTCGAACCTGTCAACATCATAAACTTTAAGTGCCTCTTCCCCGCTGTCAACCGGGGTAACATCGAAGCCTTCTTCTTCAAACCAGTGAAAAAGCGACTCGCGGAATATTTTTTCGTCATCTACTACAAGTATTTTCTTAGTCATTATTTAACTCCCGGCAGGGTGATCAAAATGGTTGTACCTCTATCCGAAGTTTCTTCAACCTCTACATTTCCGGCATGCGCGTGGATGATACCGTAAACAACGGAAAGTCCAAGCCCGGTACCACGGACTGCGTCCTTGGTTGAATAGAATGGTTCGAATATGTGGGGAAGGTCCTTCTCCGCGATTCCCGAACCCTGATCTATTATTCTGATGGAAATAGTATCTCCATCAGTCTCAACTTTAATCTTTATCGTTCCGCCACCTGACATCGCTTCAATAGCATTTATCAGAAGAGAAAGAAGCACTTGCTGTATCTTCTGCGGATTTCCATGAACGATCACGGGCTCGTCAGGCAGTATCTTCTCAAGCTTTATCTTGTTTATTTCGAGGTGGTGATTTATCAGCATCTCCGCCTTGGTTATTATTTCCGCGAGACTGGTATAGTTGTTCTGTTCGTCACCCCTGTGGGAGAAGAGCAGAAGGTCTTTCACTATCCCGCCACATCGTTCAGATTCTTCAGTAATCAGCTTCAGATAACTGATGATATCCTCGAATTCATTCTCCCGCTGCACTTTAACGAGTTTCTTGACTATCAATTTTGAATAGTTAAGTATTCCGGCCAGCGGGTTGTTCAGTTCATGAGCAACTGTCGCGGAGAGTTTTCCGAGTGATGCGAGTTTTTCAACCTGAATGATTCCCGCGTAAACGTTTTTAAGTTCGTCAGTCTTCTCTTCTATCTTGCTGTTGAGTGTCTCATTCCACTCCTTTATCTCTTTATAAGCCTCATTTAGCTTCCGCGACATTTCGTTAAACTGCGTCGCCATATCACCAAACTCATCCTTGCTCCTGAGTTTGATCCGGTAATTAAGATTTCCGGCAGCTATTTCTTCAAGACCGCCCGTGATCTTCCGGATTGGTCTGATGATCAGTATGGTCACAAGCACACCTATCACTATCGATATCAGGATGGTTCCGATAAGTGAATTGGTGATCACAGTCTGAACATTGCTGTTCACGCTCTCATCAATGGTCTTAAGTGAGGTTTTTACTTCAAGAATCCCAAGTATCTTCGCTTTGTGTTCATCGGTATGACACCCGGATGTCGAACAATCCTTCTCATTTTCTATCGGATTAAGAAGAAGCATGTACTTCTCTTTCCCGTCGTTTACGATCCGCCTCCTGTCAATCAAAGACAATTTTTCAAGTGGCTGCTGATCAACCGAGTGACAGGGGGAACATATCTCCGACTCTATACTGACGCTCTGGTTGATTTTCGATTTGTCGCCCGCGAACCTCACATATCCCTTTTTATCATAAAGTTTAATTGAGAGGATACCATCCTTCTTCTCAAGGTTTTTAAATATTTCGCTCACCTGTTCCTTGGCATTAAGTATCATGCTGTAGCGTGTTGAGTTCTTTATGATCTCGCTCAAGTTGTAGGCATCGGTCGTGAGCGTTTCGATCATGTCCTCCTTCAACTTTGCCGTGGTAAGGAAGGTCTGAATTATCAGAAGTACCACCAGCACAGAGGAAGTGATAAAAACCAGTTTGAAACTCAGGCTTCCGAATATCTTTTTCATTGATTGATTCCGGTAAATAAAAATTTATTTTTAGTTTAATATTATAATAATTCACTATATTAAAACAATGCGATTTTACCATTTTTGGAGAGAAAAAAAATAATTTTCCCGTTTTCGGAAAAAATGTTTGTTAGTCTCGGAAAAATGCCGTAATTTTTGCCATGTCATAATTGTTATAATTATATCGGTTCTAAATTATGCGATCAATTGCTACTCTAAGCATCCTCCTCTTCCTGGCGACACCACTGTTGAGCCAGAGTATCAACGGCAGGGTTTCATCCGCTTTCTACCTTTATGAAAGAGACGAAACACCTTCCACCTCAAGCTTTAACGCGAGAGGTTACCATAGCGCGATTCTCAATCTGAATTACGACAAGTATTCGCTGAGAACCTATCTTAATTACGAGAACTATTTCAACCAGAGTACCGACTCCCGTCTGCGGGTCTATAACCTCTTCTTTGAAGCCAGAAAATTGTTCGACGTGGCAACTGTAAAGGTCGGGCGTCAGCCTTTGATCACCTCGGTAGCTTCGGGAGTGTTCGACGGTGTTTCCGTTAACGCTTCGTACAAATGGCTTGGCCTCGACGCGTACTACGGCGGCAACGTCCCCGAGTACCAGAAACTCGAGATCACTGACAAGTGGAGTGAAGACTACCTTCTCGGTGGTGAGCTTAAAGCGAGGTTACTACCCGAACTCACACTGGCAGCCGGCGGTTTCATAAAGAATTTCAAGCCCCGCCAGTACACGGCAACCAGGCTTGATCAGGCTTTTAACCCGATCCAGGTGCTGATTGAAGAGAAGTCGAACCAGTTCAAATTCGTTCAGGGACGTGTAAGCTACGATCATGGAAAAGAGTTCCAGTTCAACGGCAGATATGAGTACGACCTGAACTATAAAAAAACTTCAAGGATCGAACTCGACGGAGCTTCATCACCTGTAAAGAAATGGAATTTCAACGTCTATTTCAATTATCTTGCACCAACCATTAGATATAACTCAATTTTCTCGGTTTTCGATTACGCGAACACCACAGAAGTTGAAGTTGGAGCAGGTTATGAACTGACACACAATATCACCCTTAACGGACGTGTTGGTGTGGTCAGCTATCAGGGCGATAACGCGAGCAGATTCACCATTTCCGCGAACACCGGAATTGGATCCCTCAGCTATAGAAAGAGCATGGGATACGCGGGTGAGCTGGATAACATCTCGCTATACCTCGCGAAATCCTTCTTTGACGGTCTGATAACCCCTTCAGCCGGAGTTGCTTACACAAGCTACAAATTATCGAGGGATGCAGAAACCAACAGTCTGACTACCATAATGGGTGGACTTAATATAAGAGCCATCAGATGGTTGTCTTTCGATCTTCAGGCTCAATACCTGAACAACAAGATCTACAAGAACGATCTCAGAATGTTCTTCAAAGCTAATTACTGGTTCAACACAATTTTTTAGATAAAAAGCTATGAAAACAAAACACATTTATCTCAGTCTGACGGTCTTCGCTGTTGCGTTCCTGGTCTTCTCCGCCTTCGTTTCAAGAAGTCACATAGAGACCGGAGCCGCCTCGAAGGTCATCAAATTTTCGCATGAACTCCACTCTTCTGTGATGGCATGCGAAGATTGCCACACGGGCGTGACAAACGCTTCTTCACTGAACGCGCGGTTGCTCCCGGAAAAGGCCACCTGCGCCGGATGTCATGATGTCGAAAACTCCGACAAATGCTCAACCTGCCACTATGAAGATGTATTCGAACCTTTGAAACAAAAAACTTCGGCCCTGATCTTCAACCATGCCTGGCACCTTAAAAATGCTCCAATGGCTCAGAATGGCGAAAAATGCCTCGGCTGCCATAAAGATATCAACCTCTCAACCGGTGTTGAAGCCAGAGGCAAATACAACCCGGCAATGGATGTTTGCTATACTTGCCACGCTGATACAAAATTAGCCACAAACGCTTGTGAAGCATGCCACATCTCAACGGCGAATCTTAAACCAAAAACCCATGAACTTGCAGAGTTCACAACCAGACATAAATTCGCTGCCATGGCACCGGGTGCTAACTGCATGATGTGCCACGACAACAGTTCATGTCAGGAATGTCACCTCGCCAATGCTGTTATGACCGAAGGCAACACACCTGAAAGCCACTACATGCCGGGTGAGTCAAGCAATTTCACCGATGGAACAAAGGTTCAGAAACTTTCACGTGTTCATGACCTCAACTACCGTTTCTCACACGGAATCGATTTCAGAGGAAGAGCTTCCGACTGCCAGTCATGCCATCAGACAGAAACTTTCTGTTCAACCTGCCACGGCAAAGATGGTTCTGATATCGCGGCCGGCGGATTCGTTCCTCTCTCGCACACCACCTATAATTTCATTACTGTTGGTGTCGGTTCAGGCGGTGGCGAACATGCCCTCCTCGCCAAGAGAGACCTTTCATCCTGCGCGTCATGTCATGATGCTGCCGGTGCTGATCCTGTGTGTGTGAGATGTCATAATGATGCCGATGGCATCAAAGGCACTAATCCGAAAACACACGTCACCGGTTTCTTAAGAGGAGACAAAGGTGACTGGCACAACGATTTGAACTCGGTCTGCTATAGTTGTCACACAGATGCAAACGCAAAACCAAACGGTGTAGCCGGTATAGGTTTCTGCGGTTATTGCCATAAATGATCGCTGAGGTGAAGTAAATGAAAAAATTATATTATTATTCTGCATTGTTAACAGTTTCGTTGGCTTTCCTTATCGCCGGCTGTAGCGACATTAAAGAAAATATCCCCGTTAATGTTGCGGCCGGTGCACACGGACCCGGCATTGTAACCAGAGGCGCGACGGATCATCACTCCGTCCTCATTAAAAACGCAAAATACGATATGCGTGCTTGCGTGAAGTGCCATGCTGCCGACTATAAAGGCGGTATCATCGGCGCGGCTGCAAACTGTACGCAATGTCATACCCAGCCAAAAGGTCCCGAAGCATGCAACACATGTCACGGAAGTTACAGGAATCCCGCGATAATCGCGCCAACCGCAAACGGAGCACACAACCCACATCTCTACGCCAACGTTCAGGGTAAGGTTGTCGCGTGTACCGATTGTCATACTGTTCCTGCCACTTACTACGCGCCCGGTCACATCGATAATGCTGATGATCACGCTGAAGTAATTTTTGGTGCTTTCGTTAAAACCCAGACAAACGTTCCGGGAACACAAAATTATACCGCGACACTTCCGACTTATACGCCGGATCCGACTTACTCAACCACCAACGGCTGTGCTAACACATACTGCCATGGCTACTTCAAAAATGGTAACCTGACAAATGTTGTAAAATGGACTGATGGCGCGAATGGTAAAAAATGCGGATCATGCCACGGAAATGCCGCAACCGGAAATCCCAAACCACTTGGTGCCTCGCATGCCAGTTATCCCGATAACTGCTTTGGATGCCATAACATAGGCAAGTATGACGCGGCTACCACCACCTGGACAATTGATTCTGCAAAAGTTCACGTTGATGGTAAACTTCGCCTCTTCGGAAGCGACAGAACATACTGACCCCCGGTCTGAATTCAAAAAAAAAAGGCTGTCCGATCCCGGACAGCCTTTTTTTTATGCGAAGTAAAAATTAATTAACAACCACACCGTCTGCCATTTCGATAAGATTGTCCCCGATCGCCATCAAGTCTTTGTTGTGGGTTACTATAACAAGGGTTTTTCCGAAATTATCCCGGAGATTTATAAAGAGCTCATTTATGGTCTGAGCGTTGGCTGAATCAAGATTCCCGGTCGGTTCATCTGCAAGTATAAGCCTGGGATCGTTGCTGAGTGCCCGCGCGAGTGCGGTGCGCTGCTGCTCTCCCCCTGAGAGTTCCGCGGGTTTGTGATCTTTCCTTTTCACAAGTCCTGTAATCTTTATCAACTCTTCAGCCCTCTTCATCGCTTCCCGCTTCCCTTTACCACCGATCATCATTGGAATCGCCACGTTCTCAAGGGCGGTAAACTCCGGCAGGAGGTGGTGGAATTGAAAAACGAATCCTATATTCTGGTTTCTGAACCGGGAAAGGGCTTTCTGGCCAAGCGAAAATATTTCAGTGTTTAATAATTCAACCGAACCTGAGTCGGGACGGTCAAGTCCGCTAATTATATGAAGCAGGGTGCTTTTACCTGCACCGGATGCTCCAACAATTACGGAAATTTTTCCTCCTGGAATGGTAATATCCACCCCTTTCAGAACTTCGAGGGTGTTCTGTTTCGAAACTTTGTAAGACTTCTTTAAGCCTGTGCCTTTTATTATTTGATCCATACCAATCTCATTCATAATTTCTTTGTTTACTCCCACCTGATCGCCTCAACGGGATCGATCCCCGCGGCTTTCTTAGCCGGATAAATCGATGCAATAAGCGACAAACCAATCGAAGCGGTGAGAATGAGTATAAAATCGAGTGTATGCAGTTCCATCGGCAAATAGTCCAATTTAAAACGAAGTGGATCAAGAGGTACAATGTGATACCGGATCTGGGCAAAATAAACTCCCAATCCGATAAGACCACCCATGATCGTACCGGCAACTCCGGTAAGGAAACCCTGGATCATGAACACTCTTATTATAGTTCCCCTCTCCATGCCCATAGCTGTAAGGATGCCGATATCTCTTTTCTTTTCAATTACCGACATTGTTAGCGATGCCAGAATATTGAATACCGCAACAAGAATTATCAATGACAATAAAAACCAGGCTACGAGCCGCTCGAGCATCATTACGTTGTAAATGTCTTTGTGAAGATCGTACCATGTAGAGTAGATAATATCTTTTTCACCAAATCTGGCGATGAATGTTTCCTTTAAATGGTCGGCATCCCGGTAATCGTCAAGCCTGATCTCATAGCCCTGCACTTCATCGCCATATCCAAGAACAAAAGCGGCACTTTCAACATCAGTAAAAACATAATCGCCGTCGTATTCATTGTTTTTTGACTGATATACACCCCTTACAACCAACCGGAGGTTCTGAATATTGCCTGCACCTCCAACCAGGTTTTCAATTCCCGCTGGTGAGAGAACCGTAAGAGTGTCCCCGATCTCCAGATTGAGCCGTTCGGAAAGATTGATGCCGATAAATACCGATGGTGTTTCAGGATCAAACTTGTAGCTACCGAACTTGAGTGCCTCCCGTATCCCGTAAACGTCATTTCCGTTGCTCTCCCTGATTCCTTTTAATCTCGCGATACGGTTGTATTCCCGTGAAATGACGGCGGTTTTACCCTCGACAAATGGGGTGTATCTGCCGCGGAGATCGCTTGAATCGAGGAAATTTTTCATATTTGTGAGAATCTCTGCTGATTCATCTGATGTGGTTTCGATCCGGAGGTGCGGCTCAAAGCTCACAAGAAACGACCTTACCATCCCGGCGAATCCGTTAAAAATGGCGAGTACAATTATTAACGCCGCAACTCCGAGCGTTATGCCACCCACGGATAAAAATGATATGATCGAAACGAAATTGATCTTCCGTTTGCTATGGAGGTAACGGCCCGCGAAAAAGAGGGACAACGGTCTTTTCATCAGCTGAACCTCAACGCTTTAACCGCCTCTATCCTCGATGCCGCGAAAGCAGGTATGAGTGAGGAGAGAAAACTAAGGGTTATCGAGATCAGAAAAACAACCAGAAAGTTTATCGGTTCAATGGCGATGGGCACCTTGTCAACAAAATAGACCTGTGGATTCAGCGTCACTATTCCATATTCCGCTTGCAGATATGCGAGTATCAAACCGAGCACAACTCCCGCGGTTGATCCTGCCAATCCGAGTAAAAAGCCTCGTACGAGAAAAATACCGGTTACAAATCCGGGTGAGGCACCGAGTGCTTTCAGCGTTCCGATTGTGTTGGTCTTGTCAAGAACAAGCATCAGCAAAGCGCTTATGATATTGAATGCCGCCACAATAATGATCAAACCGAGGACTATCGGAACCGGTTTTCGCTGAAGTTCGATCCAGTTGAACATCTGCCTGTTCGCCTCAAAATATGTGACCGCGGTCAGGGGGTGCTGTAATCCAAGTTGAATCTTGTCCCGGAGGGCATTTACCAGGCCTGAGTTCTTTATTTTTATCTCGATCAGATTTACATTTTTATCCATCTCATATAGTTTGTGGAGCGTGCTAATAGATGTGTAGGCAAAAGCATCATCATATTTCCCCATACCTGACTGATATACACCGGCCACGGTCACGTTCTCAACCGCCGGAAGTGCAGTCAAGTCTTTCAGATTTACCGCGTTGATAGCGAAGAAATTGATCATGTCACCGGATTTCACCCTCAGCTTTGTGGCAAGGGTCTTTCCGATCACCACTTTCATCACCGAATCAGGACCCGTGGAGAGATCAAACGAACCTTCAAGTAAACTTAAGCCCTGTCTGCTCTCAAGATATCCGGTTTCCACCCCCTTTAAGGTAACTCCTTCGTTGATCCTTCGTTTCCCGAGTATACAGATCTTCTGTGCTGAAAGATCGAGCCTCTTCAGGTCATCACCCAGTATACTCTTTACACTTGAGACAACACTGTCGGGGTCCGGAATATCCTGATTGCCGTAAGAAAAAACCTGTATATCCGAGTCGAAGTTTGTAAGTTTTTCACTTATAACCTTTTCGTATCCCTCCAGCACACTCAATGCAACCACCAAAGTGGCAACTCCGAGCGCTATGCCACCGACAGCGGCGAGTGAAAAGAAGGTATAAGTCCCGGTTTTATTCCGGGGTCTCAGATACCGCTTAAGGAGAAAAAGGAGCGTCAAATTTTAGAGCCCTGCCGCGCGGCAAATAAACTTGAGAATGTTCTGATCCGGACTGTCAGCAGTGGCGGTTTTCTTCACGGTACCACCAGCACCGGTTTTGGTTATTTCCTTCCCCGTGGGATCAAATTTTTTCTCGTAATTCTGCATGTAGTCATTTTTTCCGCAGGTTACGGTAAAACTGTATTCGTTCTGTCCATATTTTGTCTTAAGGACATTATCGATCTTGTCAGGGGCAGCAGGATCGAGTTCAGCGTTAAAAACATTCACCATGTTCAGATCAACATCGCCGGTGACAACAGAACGAAGTGTAACAGTTACTGATGAGTCAGCATTGATCTTTACAGATGCAGGATCATAGAAGAAATACTCATTCCCCCTGAGGATGAAAGCAGCATCCTTTACCACAGGCATATAGCCCTTCTGCGACATTTCAGTTAAAATATTCATCTTTTTCAGAAGGTCAAGCAGCTTTTTATTCTTCTTGAATTTGTATGCCTCCGCGTAGTAGTCAAGCGAAAGATTATACTTTTTCGAATTAAACATCAGGTGCCCCTTCTCCATTTTGGTGTTATAGAGAATATTGGCAACATAACTCACAGAGTCTTTTGGGGCGTTTTTCCTTGTAATGAAACCATTGTACACCGAGGTCATCATCGAGTCGATCCTGTTAACCACGGCAAGCCCGCTGTCATAGTCACCGATATCGAAATATAGCCCATAGAGTTCGCTTAAAGCATTCATGTTCTGTGGATCATCGTGAAGAACGGTGTTGAAGTGGTACACCGCGGAATCTGTCACTCCAAGATATTTGTAAATCTGCGCGAGCCCGAAATGTGAGATCAGGTAATACCGGTTCTGCTTGTTGGAGCCTATTTCATCGAGACAAAGCTTAAAATATTTCTTCCCGTTCTCCGCGTCGCTGATCAGCATGGCTACACGTCCAGCGTCGTTGTACACATTGATCTTCGAAAACTCAAAGTCGTTCCAGGTGAAGGACGGGGTTTCCAGATAATCAAGCGATTCAAGATAGAACTTCATTGCTTCTTTGAAATGGGCTTTAATTTTGTTCGTATCTTTGGTGTCGGGTGGAATGAACTCTTTTACCATTCCCTTGTAATATGTGAGGATGGCTTTCATGTTCGATTTGCCGGCAGTGAACAGTTTTAATCCGTCATTCAGATACAAATTGGCGGAGCGTTCATCCTTCGCGTATATGAACGTGATGGCTATCTTGATGTAGACTTCAGGGTCTTTTGTCTCTTTACCGAGCGCTTCAAGATACTTCATTCTGGCGTTTAGGACATCAGGTGGCCTTTTCGCGAGAAATTTGTCGCCTTCGGTTAACAGGTCTTTATATCCGACCTGGGCAAAAATTGCCATCTGAAAAAGTGTTAAAAACAGTATACCGCTAAGGAGTTTGCGCATTATTTCCTCGGAATAGATTTTTTTTGATTCAAACCACAAATTTACCCATTTAACGTGAATGGGAGTTGTTTTGTTTCAGGGGAAATTTATTCACCATCTTCAGATTATCACACTGACTTTTCAAGCGGTGTGGGATATTCAAATTTTTAAGTTTTTTTGAGGAAAGATTTGGATATAAATGATAAAAACCCTACATTTGTAGTCTATTTATTTTTAGTTCCTTAACATGATGATTGTGGGGCTTAACAGCCCGTAGAAACTAAGAAACAGGATTCCCCGGGGTATAGCGTAGCCCGGCTAGCGCGCCTGGTTTGGGACCAGGAGGTCGCAGGTTCGAATCCTGCTACCCCGACCACTGCAAGTTCTTGCGTGAATTCTATGGGCCCGTAGCTCAATCGGATAGAGCATCAGCCTTCTAAGCTGAGGGTTAGTGGTTCGAGTCCACTCGGGCTCACAAGATTTCAACGTCAGGAACTTTTGTATCTCCCAATTTTGTTGTTTGACTTTAGATGGCCCCATCGTCTAAAGGTTAGGACATCGCCCTTTCACGGCGGTAATAGGGGTTCGAATCCCCTTGGGGTCACTATCAAAACCCTCGATTTCATTGAAGTCGGGGGTTTTTTCGTTTTAAACTTTCACGGCGGTAATTGGGTTCTCCCAAAGGGATGCATTTCGCAGAATCCCCTTGGGGTCACTATCAAAACCCTCGATTTCTTGGAAACCGGGGTTTTTTTCTTTTTAAAATTCCTTTTTTTTCAGCCGTGTTCTGTTCCGTATTCCTCCAGCAGTTTGAACCCATACTCCCTCAAATAAGCGATAACGGGAATTGCCCTGGTTCCCCTCTCTGTAAGTGAATACTCAACCTTTGGCGGCACAACGGGATAAACCCTCCTCAGCACAAATCCATCAGCTTCCAGTTCCCGCAAAGCTGATGTGAGCATTTTATGCGTAACCTTCGGCATCGAATTCTTCAGCTCGCCATACCGAAGTGTTTTATCCTTAAGGCGCCACAATATCGGCATCTTCCACGTCCCCCCGATTCGGTCCATTACAAACTCGACCGGAGTGTAGTACAACTTGTTGTTATAGATAAATTCCGGCATTTCTACCTCTTTTCCCACACTCTCTTTTAAGTGTGTATCTTACTTTTGAGATAATATATTGTTATGCGAACTATACAGAAGTAATTTTCAAATGGAAATATATGAATTATTTGTCAATTCTTCCTGGATGAGATATAGTTGAAAATCAGCCTCGATTGAGTTCACTAACGGTTTGGATCTGGCTGAAAAGATGTAATAGCAACACACACAAAACGAAAGGTACCAATGTGAAGAGAGTATTTCTGACAATCTTAATGAGCTTGTTGGCAGTATATGCAGGTTTTGCCCAGCATAACGCGGGCAACAGCGGTAAGATACTGATGATTGCAAGCAACCCTTCAGTTTCCAGTACAACCGGTTGGAAGATTGGGGTCTGGTACGCTGAGCTTACACACCCCTACTGGGTGTTCTCTGAAGCCGGTTACACCGTTGATATTGCCAGCCTCGAGGGTGGTGAACTTTTCTTCGACGGTTTCAGCGATCCCGAGCATGAGAGCAAATACTCCGCGTTTGACTACATTTCACTCGGTTTCAAAAAAGATCCAGCTAAAATGGCTCTGACCAAAAAGACGCTCAAACTTTCGGAAGTGAATCCGAACGACTACAAAGCGATCTTCGTAGCCGGGGGTCAAGGTCCAATGTATACAATGCATAAGAATCCCGCGATCATTAAATTCTTCACCGATTTCTATATTACAGGCAAACCTGTTGCCGCAATTTGCCACGGTACATGCATCCTGCTCGATGCAAAACTGCCGAACGGTAAATTCCTGGTTGAAGGAAAGAGATGGACAGGTTTCGCTAATTCAGAAGAGAATTACGCCGATGCTTACGTGGGAATGAAGATACAGCCCTTCCGTATCGAGGATGAGGCAAGAAAAATGCCAAACTCAAAATTCGAAGTCGGCAATATGTTCAGCGCTTTCGCTCTTCGCGACGGAAATCTTATTACCGGGCAGCAGCAAAATTCAGGCGCAAAAGCTGCTGAACTGATGCTCCAGGCCCTCAACGATGATAAAAACCGTTACCCCACTTATGTTCTTGTTCACGGCGCCTGGGCAGATGAAAGCGCGTGGGGGGCGATTAGAAACCAACTCGCGCTGAACGCGAATGTCGAAGTGGTAAACCTCCCCGCGCACGGAGCGGATGACACATACGGTAAAGGTGTGGGCCTCGCCGTGTATGTAAAAACTGTTACAAATGTTGTTAACGCGCGGAAAGGAAAGGTTATCCTTGTCGGTCACTCGATGGCGGGGATGATCATTTCCCAGGTTGCTGAAAACCTTCCCGGAAAGATCGAAAAACTGATTTATGTGTCGGCGTTTCTGCCGAAGAACGGCGAGAGCCTCAATGGCATCGTTAATAAATTCCTCGCCGGTAAGAAGCTTGAGATATTTGACTTCAATAACGACTACAGCCTCGTCAGCATCAAGAAAGAGATGATACCGAATGTTGTTTGCGAAGACTGTCCCGAATACATGAAGGAAGTGCTGGTTAAGTACCACCGTCCTGAACCTGTCAAGGGTTTTGACGATCAGGTTAAACTCGGGAACAATTTCCATGGCATACCCAAATATTACATTAGCACGAAACTTGACAATGCAGTACCCTACGCTCTGCAGCAGCAGATGATCAAGGATAACGGGACTGTCAAGAAAGTTTTTGAATTGGAGACTTCCCACCTTCCGTTCGTCGTGAAGCCGGCGGAGTTCCTTGAAATCCTGAAACAGATCAAATAACAGTAAAAGAGGAAAAAAAATGTCATCACCGGCGTTACCTCAGGCTGTGGGCTTGAGGTAACGCGTAATTTTCTCAAAAACGGGCACATGATCATCGTTTAATATGACCAACTTCAGGTTTATAAATTATTTTTTTAAAATTATCCGGTTTTTCCTGAAAAATATTTTTTTTAAAAATATATTTGAGTATTTTGAACCCGGGAATAATCATAAACCTAAAGGTGAAACATGCGCGTTTATAAACTCGCAATATTGGCTTTGGCTTTTGTCTTTGCCTCCTGCAGCTCACAGCAAGAAAGCCCTGTGGCAAGCCCGGGAGAGGGAAAAATTCTCTTCAAAATATCGAAAGAGAACGCCCCGGCATCTGTTAATTTCGTAATAATGAAATTAACAAGATCCGGATTTACACCAATAACCGGTCAACTTAACCTTACTACCGATTCAACCGCGGAACTTACTCTTGAAGGTATACCCGAGGGCCCATGGCACCTGAAGGTTGATGCCACCAACTCAAATAATGTCCTCCTCTATACGGGAGAAGCCGACCTCAACGTTTTAGCCGACCAACTCACCCAGATCAATCTTACTCTAAATCCCGTAACTTCCGGCCTCGGAAGCATAAAGATCATGGTGAATTGGGGAGTCACACCCGTTTCAAGCTTCCCTTTCAAAGATTATCAGGCTAATCCAATTCTCGTACCGCTTGATTCAGGCTGGGATGTTAATATCAGCCAACCCGTTGTAATTTATGACGGAACGAAATACAGGATGTACTATACTTCTCTGACTTACGGTGCCAGAGGAGCAATCGGTTACGCGGAATCGGTGGACGGACTTACCTGGAACAGACCATTCAATGGGCCATTGATATTTCCCAGCGCGAGTGGATGGGATTCTCAATGCATTACAATGGGTGCCGTGATAAAAGAAGAGAACGTATGGTATTTGTACTATATGGGTTTCAGCGATCAGAACGGTATATGGCAAATTGGTCTCGCCACATCAATTGATGGAATTAGTTGGACCAAACGGCCTCAGCCGGTAATTATGGCCGGTGGTGGATCTGAATTTCAGATCGTCCCCACCTCGGTGATCAGAAAAAACGGGATGTTCTACCTCTACTACACGTCGAGGAACTACCCGATCTATACCACTTGCCTCGCTACTTCGACTGATGGTATCAATTGGGCGAAAAGCAGTCTGAATCCGTTAATTTCAGCCACACTTCCGTGGGAAGGAAGAAAGGTCTCAGCAGCTTCCGTGATCGCCGATGGCGATTCACTGATAATGGTTTATTCCTCCCTTCAGGGGGATAAAAACTATTTCGGAATGGCTACCTCTGTTGATGGTTTAAACTGGACAAAGAGATCAAACCCGGTCTTCAGCAACCTGAACACCACCAACGGCTGGGCCCGCACAAGCATCGACTACTCGAATCTTGTAAAAGCAGGTAATCAGCTTAGGGTGTATTACGGCGGTTACAATGGTAATCAATGGACCAGGATCGGTGTTACGATCTGGGACAGGAATTAAATCAACTCTGTTATTTAACTGTTATTCCCTTGAATTCATAAAAAAGAGGCTGGCTCATTGAGTCAGCCTCTTTTTTTACTTCTTGATCTTGAATCCTGAATCAGGCAGCGGAATGTAACCGTCATCCCCCGGTATTGGCGGGAATTCCCTCTTTTTCCACATTTCAGAAGCCTTTTCAATCAGAGCAATGTCTGATGATACAAAATTCCAATAAATTTTTCTCTCTTCAGGGAAAGGGAGCCCACCAAAGATGAACACGTCACTTCCCGGGTCTATTCCAAAAATTACCGGTTCATTCTCATCAAATACCACGGTTTTGCTTTTGCCGTATAAGCGGCCATCAATCTCAATTCCACCTTCCATCACGTAAGCGGCAACTTCACCTTTAACTTTTCCGGTCAAGTCGAGTGATGCACTGTTTTCACTCTTGGCGCGAAGGAAGAAGAGGCTGCTGTAAACCGGCACCAAAGAACTTTTTCCGAAAGCTTCACCGGCGATCAGGGTTAATTGTACACCGGATTCTTTCCATACGGGAAGTTCATTGATCTCAGCATGATAAAAATCGGGATCAATCTCCTCAAGGTCCTTCGGAAGGGCGATCCATATCTGTAGCCCATGAACGGTTTTCTCGCTGCCGCGAAGATATTCCGGGGTTCTCTCTGAGTGTGTTACTCCCCTGCCTGCGGTCATCCAGTTAACCTCACCCGGTCTGATCTCCACTTCGGTACCGAGTGAATCGCGGTGCATTATACTTCCTTCGAGGAGATATGTGAGGGTCGCGAGTCCAATGTGAGGATGTGGACCCACATCCATATTACGTTCAGGACCCATTGTTACGGGCCCCATGTGGTCGATGAAAATAAAGGGTCCAACCATCCGCTTTTCACGGTATGGTAAGATCCTCCCAACAGCGAACTCGCCAATATCGGCAGGCCTTTCAGGTATTTCCAATTTTATTCTGGTCATTTCATTTCCGGTAATATTTGTATTGATCGATTCCCAAAATAACACATTTCGAACCAACAGTCCAAAAACAAAAAAAGCCGGTTAAACTACCGGCTTTTTTAATTCTGATAATGTTTTTTTTAAGCTTCCTGCATATTGTGGAAGACAGCTACAACGTCTTCATCCTCTTCCAGCAGGTCGATCAGTTCGTTCATCTCGGTGATCTGCTCTCCACTTACCTCTTTGTAAACGGTGGGGATATACTGTAGTTCACCACTCTCAACCTCGATACCTTTTTCTTCAAGCACCTTCTGCATGGTGCCATACTCTTCAAAAGCACAATAGATGTAGATGAATTCTTCATCGCTGTCGAGTTCATCGAGACCGGCATCGATCAGTTCGAGCTCGAATTCGTCAATATCGGCAACAGCCGAACTTTTGATCTTGAAGAATGCCTTGTGTTCAAAGTTAAAAGCCACACTTCCGGAGTTCCCGAGAGTGCCATTCCCTTTTTTGAAGTGGTGCCTTACGTTGGCAACTGTTCTTGTCGGATTGTCGGTTGCGCAGGAGACAATTATCGAAACACCGCCAGGGCCGATACCTTCGTAGATGATCTCCTGATAACCTGTCGTATCTTTTGAAGACGCGCGTTTAATTGCGGCTTCAACCCTGTCTTTCGGCATGTTTACAGCCTTGGCATTCTGCATCGCGAGACGGAGTTTAGAGTTCGTTTTCGGATCCGCTCCACTCGCTTTAACGGCGATTTCGATCTCTTTTCTCACGCGGTTGAACGCTACAGACATTTTGGCAAATCGCGCGAACATCGTGTGTTTACGCTTCTCAAATATTCTGCCCATATTTCCTGAATTTTTCTGAAACAAAGTACAAATTTACGGAGTTTTCACGCCACTTCAAATTTATAATTTCCAGGGTTGCCAATTCGTTATTGCAGAAGCACAAAAGCTCCCCAGTAGTATGGCAGTCTGTACTTGGCTCTAACTGTCTGACGGGCAAGATCGAACGCTGTAAGTTTATCACCTGACTTAAGCCAGTTTGAATAAAATGAAAGCATGAATTCCATTGTGGCGGTATCATGTACTTTCCATAAACTCATTACAACCGATCGTGTGCCGGCCACCATCAGCGCCCTTTGCAACCCGTAAACTCCTTCAGCATTTTGTATCTCACCCAAACCCGTTTCACAGGCAGAGAGAACCACCATTTCTGTGTTCTCAAGATCGAGATCGAGACATTCCTGCGCGGTAAGTATCCCGTTATCCTGAAATTTCCATTGCAACGGATCACTGTCGAGGTAACTGCCCGCACCCGCGAGAAACAAACCGGAGCGAAGAAGTGGATTTGAGGAGACAATTCCCCTGTCGAATCCGTACAGTCTTTCATCCTGAACATCCTGATCAGCGATAAAATAACCATGCGACGCGATGTGAAGTATTGCCGGTTCCTTCACTTTTTTAATGTTGGCTTCGCTCGCGAGACCTTCCGTAAATAACTTGGAGACCATACCATTGATCCGGAAAAGGGAGTCGATACCCTTAACTTCCGCGAGTGTGCCGGGCAAATCTGACAGCCAGTATCTTTTCAGGTCAGAACCTATCTCCCTCGGCACCATCGATCTGTTGTCAGCTTCATCATCCAGCGAGGGTGAATCCTGCATATTCCCGTAAAGACTTGGATAGCCAAAAAGATAATTCCCCTTCCCTTCTGTTTTTTTACTTTGATTTTCAACCACGGCTTTGGTGCTGGTAACGTGTTCTATCTCAAAATCTTCATAGACATACCTTCCTGTTTCGGGATTCACGAGCACCGCCGGATTGATCCGGTGATACACCCCATCCGCCGAGAAGAAAATTTTTTTCACTCCGCCGAGATGATACATAATTGGCAACCAGTATAGATTGTAAGCCTTTTTCAAGGTTTTAAGATCATTCTGATCGAAATAATCCGGGTCTGCCCCCTTCGAAGCATCAAGGAGTTCCTGAAGTGCATCTCCCTCAAGCTCCCTTCCAAGGTACTGAAAACCGATCTCGGGGTGATCTAATGTCTGAGGAGTGACGATGAGAAACAAATAATAGACAGAATCGGTTTCTTCAGCGCCGTATGGTTTGAATCTGAAAATCTCCAGAGCGGCTTCCCCCTCATTCAGACTTCTTCTGATATCGTGCCAGGTGATCGAAAGATCGATCAGTGAATCCACTCTGTACCCGGAAGTGTTCGCGAGTTCCTGTTGAAGTGCTTTTATACTGTTTTCAAGTGAGGTAAGATCAATACCGGTTTTTGATCTCTCAACAGGGGTCAGATTATAGAGCCTCATCGCGAGGTTCTTCATATCATTAAGACGACCCGTTTCTTCGCGCTGTTTTGGATCACGGATCATCCGCATCCTCTGGCGTTCATTTTTAAGGGCAGCCAGTTTTAATCCTTTTATCCTGAGAAGGTTGTCGTAGTAAAGTCCGTACGCGGCGAGATCGAACTCAAAGTATTTCATTGAAACCGACATGCAGAGCTCGTTTATTTTGATGAACTTCCTCATCATTGTTTCCCGCGCGTCTTCAGAAAGCAGTGGTAAAACCTCACGCAGGTACCTGGCCTGCAAGTCGATCAACTCCCTGTAGAGCGAGAAAAATTCATCACCTTTCCCTCTTCTTCCCATCAGTTCGATCAGTTTGACCGTCATCAACAGATAATCCGGGTTCAGTTCGCTGAAATTCTCCTTTTGCCTTTTTATCACTTTTAGCAATAGCTCCTGCGCCGGGTTAAAATCACCTTCACGATGATAGAACTCTACTATGTCTGAAAGCGCGTTAACAAATAAAGGATCACGCACTTCCATGATCTTTGAGGCATTGAATTTAAGGAACTTGTAAAAAGCCCTGTGCCCTTTGTTGTATGGCATCCTGTTGTGAAGTGCCGCGATTAGTCCGAAAGCTTCCATCCAGTTACGGTCTGCCGCGACAGGTAGAGCCACAAACGAGGCTGAGATTGGGCCAAGTATTTCTCCTGCCTTCTCTTTTTCTCCCTCTCGATAAAGGATATGGGCAAGTTCCGCGTTCATCCTCAGTCTCAGGTAAGCACCCCGGGTGTCATCACCTGTGGATAGACTGTCGAAGATTTGGATCAATTCTTCTATTTTCTTTGCGTCATTGATCGATTTATAGTGTTCAAGCAGTTTTGGCAGCAATTTAAGTGATTCCTTTTTACTAACCATCCCCCCTCTTTTCAGAAGGTAAAACACTGAATCAGCAGTCTGGTTGGCATAAGTTACCTCACCTGCCTGTGAAAGCGCGAGAGAAAGAAACCATAGCGCTTCGGGGAAACTGCCGCTCTGCTTCAACCCAAGTGAATCGATCACATTTAAAACTGTTTTCAACAGTTTTTCTGCTTCGATGAACTGACCGAGGAACAGGTGATTTTCCGCCAGTTCAACCTGGGTTTTCATCAGAAGCTCATTTCCCGGGAGGAAATACTGGCTTATCGTCTTGTATTTGGCTGTCTGAACTTCGAGAGACTTGGAGTACATTCCTGTGGTTATATACAAAGAACGGAGGGCTGAAAGGACATCGAAATAATCGGTTGAGATAAAAAGGTAATCATCTTCGAGTTGTTTTTTTAGCCGGTTAAGCGAATCCCTGGCGGTGGTATAGTCGAGTGAATCGATCATCACCCTGATCCGGTCGAGGGCGAGCTTAACCGACCATTCCTTCGGGGTGAGTTCATCCAATTTTTTGCCGCTCTCTTCCGCTTTTTTCTTGTCGGGTGCCACGGTTGTGTAATAATATTTGCGCCACTCCCAGGCTGTGTTCGACTTTGGATATTTCTCAAGATATTCATCAACAATTTTTATGATCTGGTCGGGGTGTTTCAGTGCCTTGTAGGCAGCAAGCCACGCGAAGGTTATCGCCTGGATATCCGTGACAGAAGTAGTGAGCTGTTTTTCCAGCCGGGGCAGCACATCACTTTTAACATTGTTGCGGGCGAGATACCTGAATACCGTTTCAACAGTTGACAAAGAACCTGTTGTACCGTCATCAGCCAAAGCGGCAGTTTTAAGAAGGTACTCTTCATCGAATATCCCCGCGAACATGGGAACAAAAAGCGAGTTGTAAACCTGTGGAATCGTTTCCCAATCTTCCACGATCGAGGTTTCAGTCCACTTATCCACACCTGTCAGCCTGATCATCTCTTCCGCGATGGCGGGTTCATATTTTTCGAACAGACTGAGAGGAAAGCGGGCATCATTCACGATCTGAAGTGAATCAAGCCAGGCCATCCCCTTCGTGTAGTTGTCCCTGAAATATTCTTTCTCGTCGGGGTATATCTTAAGATTTCTTTCAACCCTGTCCGCGAGTACCCCAGAATCACCGGGATGTGGTATCAGATCAGGCTCTTCGGCAGGAAGTGATGACCAGCATTCGAGAAAATAAAGGTATGATGGAGAAATGGAAAAAGGAATGTCACCTTTGAGACCGGAGAAGAGAGTTGTAACTTCCGGATAAAACTCTTTTTCCGATGTTATATAGCCGTAGAGTGCAAGCATTATCAGGGTGCCATGCTCCTTTGGGGTATTGCGCGCGAAATCAAGCAGGGGCTGCATCGCGCCTTCACCCGAGGTCAGGTTGGCTTTCAACAGTTTAAGGAGATACCGCTTGGGATTCCCCTCAATAAGCCTGTCGAGGGCAGCCAGGGCCTTTGTCAGACTGGTGTCATTTGCCTGTTCCGCCGGAATTGATGAAATGCTGCCCGCAGTTTGCGCGAAATAACCGGCGAATATTTTTTCGTCTTCACTTAGTCCTTGCGAATAGGTCTGAGTAAAAATTGTGGTTGCGATCAATAATTGAAAAAATGCGTTTTTCACGATCACAATACCTTTCTGTCAGTAGACTCTTATGCCCGAAACGGGAATTTGCATAACTACACTAAAAGATATTGAAAAACTAAACAAATGAAAGCAATAAAAAAAGCTGCCAGAGAAAAACATGGCAGCTTTTACAATTCAACAATAAATTGATCATTGTTTCTCTGTTATCATCACTTTTCCTGTTGAAAGGTCATAAACTCCACCAACGATCTTAAGGGAGCCTGATGCCATCTTTTCTTCAAGCAAGTTGCTGTGCCCGACAAGGTTTTTCATTTGATGCTTTACATTTATTTCCACGCATGCTGTTACGAGGTCCGGTACCTCACGCGTCAGCCTGGCCTCTTTAACAGCCGGTTCAATGTAGTGGATCAGTTTCTCGATATTTGGGGTCGTCTCGCCACCACTTATCGCTGCTGAAACCGCGCCGCATTTTAAATGACCCATCACAACCACCAACTGCGAACCCAGATGTTCGACAGCGTATTCGATACTTCCTATAGCTTCAGCTGTGGCGACGTTACCGGCAAGCCTGATTACAAATAATCTCCCGAGCGATTCATCGAACAGCAACTCAGGCGGTACTCTTGAATCAGAACAGGTCAGGATCACAGCGTATGGTGACTGCCCATTCTGAAGCTTCTTCACCTCGCCGGCCAGGTCTTTCTTACTCGGTTGCCCCGAGACAAACCGGGAATTGCCCGATTCGAGGTATTTCAACGCTTCATCGGGCGCGACCTGTGAGAATAAAAAAGAGCTTCCAAAAACAATTAAAAAAAAGAAAATTTTGAGACGATGGTGGGTCATATTACACTCCGGATTAAAGAATTAATGTTTGAAAATCAATTTAATGAATAAATCTGACAAAAATTTCTTTATACGATAAAATAATTTTTAAAAGATCGCTTTTTGGTTGTTTTTTAATAACAACATTTATTAAATTTATATACCTCTTTGAAGAATTTATTCAGAGCGGGGATACATTTTAAAAACCAAGAGATTAGAGAAATGGCTGATATACAACTTGTCAAGGTTGAAGATGTTACCGTCAGGTTTGCGGGAGATTCCGGTGACGGTATGCAACTCACCGGCCTGCAGTTTTCAACGTCTTCTGCAATTGCCGGAAACGATTTAAATACACTGCCCGACTACCCTGCCGAGATCCGCGCCCCTGCCGGATCACTGAACGGAGTTTCGGGTTTCCAGATTCACTTCTCAAGTGGCGAAAGCACCACACACGGAGATCATCCCGATGTACTGGTTGCAATGAACCCCGCCGCTTTGAAGGTGAACATGAAAGATCTTAAGAAAAACGCGACCATAATTGTTAATGAGTCGTCGTTTGACAACAAAAATCTTTCTCTCGCGAAGTATGAATCGAACCCCCTTGATGATGAATCACTCAAAGGTTATAACGTGTTGCGTGTAC
>JAEYUD010000046.1 GCA_023433685.1 Bacteroidota bacterium | reverse complement strand
ACGACGCGGAGCGGTACTACTTCAACGCTTTCCAAAGTTCTCATTACAAAACCGACCTTAACGCCACGGCAACTTTTGAACTTTCGGAACACTTCAGCACCATTCTTCTCGCCCACTCGAACTTCGTTTCAAAAGGGCTGGATGATAACACCGACTCATTCATAGACGACCCAAAAACCGCGCAGTACAACTTCATGAACCGCTGGCAGTACCACTCCGGTTTCGGGCTCGAATCGCAGTTCGGCATTCAGTATATGACGGAGAAAAAGACGGGCGGACAGCTTCTTCCCATGCCTTCAGGCAGACAGTACCGGATAGATATCGACTCGCGTCACCTCGATGTGAACACAAAAACAGGCTACGTTTTCGATTCCGAATCTTATACAAGCCTCGGGCTAATCCTCGACCTCCATCAGCACGAACAAAATACTCTCTTCGGCGACAGAAAATATGACGGCACACAAAATATCTTCTTCTCAAAACTCGTTTTTGAAGCCCGCTCAAAAGATGAAACTCACAAACTGACCACAGGATTGAGTTTCACACTTGATAAACTGACCGAAGACCTTGGCACATTCAAGCAGGAAAAAACCGAGAACATCCCCGGGGTTTTCCTTGAGTACAACTTCTCGCCCGATAACCTTCTTTCGATCGTACCCGGTGTCAGAGTCGACTTCCACAACATCTTTGGTACTCTGGTAACTCCGAGGCTCCACTTCAAGTATAACTTCGATGAGAACACCACCCTTAGAGCTTCCGCCGGAAAAGGTTACCGCTCGATGAATGTTTACGCGAACAACCTGAACTGGATGGCAAGCTCGCGACAGTTCGTCGTCAGCGCCTCAACTCAATACGAAGAGGCCTGGAACTATGGACTTAACCTTACGCGTTACTTCATGATAAATGGCCGCGAGTTAAGGATCACAGCAGACTACTACCGCACCGACTTCATGAAACAGGTGGTTACTGATATCGATACCGACCCTGGTAAAGTGCTCTTCTACGATCTGAACGGTGAATCTTACTCCAACAGTTACCAGATCGAAATGGCGTATCAGATCATCCCCAGGCTTGAGGTGACCGCCGCTTACAGGTATACCGACGTGAAAACCACTTATAATGGTGTACTGAAGGCAGCCCCGCTCCAGAGCAGATATAAAATTCTCGCCACTGTCTCCTGGGCTGACCATTTCAGAGAGTGGATAGTAGACGCGACATTTCTCGTGAACGGACCCGGCAGGATACCCTCGACCGCCTCGAACCCGCTGCAGTACCGGAGGGATGAAAATTTTGATGCCTACTTGAATATTAATGCTCAGATCACCCGTAAGTTTGATCTTTTCGAAGTGTATCTCGGAGCTGAAAACATAACTGATTATAAACAACCGAACCCCGTTATCGCTTCTGACGACCCGTTCGGTCAATATTTTGATGCCGCCATGATCTGGGGTCCCGTTTCGGGTCGCAAGTTCTACGCGGGTGTAAGACTTTCAATATTTTAACAAAAGGAATAAACAAATGAAAAAGTATCTTTATCTCTCAATTTTATTGTTTGCCCTCGCCGGTTCAAAGGCTTACGCCCAGCAACAGAATGGATACGTTGACACAACCATGGCACCATCCAATCATGAACTGATCGATGAGAACATGGTTCAGTCAGCAAAACAGGACACAACCGTGGCCTGGAACGCGGTTTGCCCCGTAATGGGGAGAAAAGTTAACCCAAAAGTGAAACTTGAGGTCTACAATGGGAAAGCTTATGGCTTCTGCTGCGCCGGCTGTGATGCCAAATTTGCCAAGGATCCTGCAAAATATTCAAAAAATTTGAATGAAGATGGAACAAGATTCACAGGCAAGAAGTAAAACCCTTTAAGCAATAATAATTTTAGTTGAAAACACCCGGGGCTTTCATTCCGGTGAAAGCCCGGGGAACTAAAAAAAACAAAAAATAGTTCTTGTTTTTAAACTCTGACTGTATTATTATTGCGGAGTATTTAATCGATTTTAGACAGACCATAATTTCAGTTCACCGGTCGGTCTATTTTTTCTTACCAAAAACACACGGAGTTCTTATGTTGAAGAAACTTTTCTTCTTCGCCATTCTTCCTGCAATTTTCGCTACCCAGATATTTGCGCAGGAAACATTTACGAACGAATCAGCCATGGTAAAGGTTACACTTCCTGCCGGTTGGAACTATGAAAACACCGATGGTGGAATTGTTGCCCACCCTGATGGCGGTGGTTTCGCGGTATTTCTTCAGGTATTCCCCGGTGACGATCTGGCAACCGCGATTGATGAAGTTGATAGATCACTTGCTGAAAGCTACCCCAACATTAAATGGGAAGCCGCTGTAAGCCGTGATGTCAATGGCATGAGCGCCATTACCGTTGATGGTTCCACTGCTGATCTTCTTTTTGTGATCGGTGTTATCGATACACCCGCGCCTGACAAAACCCTTATGGTTGGTGCCTGGGGCTCCCCTGATGTCATCCAGAAGTATGAGCAGGATATCACTTTGATCCTTACAAGCATCGCGCCGGCACACTAATCCCACTATTTTTAATCGAAATCTAATAACACGGAGACAGAAATGTACAGAAGATTTTTAGCGATAGGTTTTATCGCGTTATCATTGGTTATCGCCGGTTGCGGCAAAAAAGAAGCCCCTGTTGAGAAGAAAGCCGCCGATAGCGCGGCAGCTCCCGCGGCTGACAACGTAAGCAAAGGCGAAACCTTTACCAATGAAGCCGCTCAGGTAAGTATCGACCTCCCTGCCGGCTGGAAGTATGAAGCAAAAGATGGCGGTCTCTCCGCTGAACCCGCCGAAGGTGGTTTCTTTGTTCACTTCCAGACTCTTCAGGGTGATGAACTTAACGCCGCTCTTGATGAAGCTGACAAAGTTCTCGCCAAAGAAGTTAAAGACCTCAAACTCGGCGAAGCCAAAGACCTCGAGGTTAACGGCATGCCCGCAAAAGTGGTTGAAGGTACTGCCGACGGCATGGAAGTTTCATTCGGCGTGGTTAACACTCCGGTTGAAAACCTCAGCTTGCTTGTTTACGGAATTGGTGCCCCTGAAACTGTGAAGAAATATGAGAAAGATATTACCTTCATTCTTCAGAGCCTTAAGCCACTGAAGAAATAACTGCTCCTTAAATTTCTAAAAGGCTGCTTCGATTTATTATCGGGGCAGCCTTTTTTTTAAATGTTAAATGTTAAATGTTAAATGTTATTTTCTAACCGGTGAGGGTAATTTAAAATTCTACACCGATTTGACACGAATTTCGGATGGCCCGGTAGGAGGTCGCATGTTGGTGGAAATGAAACTGAATGGCGGTTCGAAATGTTGTTTTTATATGCACATAAACAAACATTTGGGATTAGAAATGCAGTCAGAATTTTATGAAATGTCCGCCAAAAGCCTCGGCGGAAAAGAAGTGGACATGAAAGATTTCGAGGGAAAAACCGTTGTCGTGGTGAACACCGCCAGCCATTGCGGATTTACGCCACAGTATGAAGGACTCGAAAACCTCTACCGTAAATACAACAATCAGGGCCTTGTGATCCTCGGTTTCCCCTGCAACCAATTTGGTAACCAGGAACCCGGCGATGAAAACTCTATCAAGGAGGGATGCCTCATCAACTACGGCGTGTCATTCCCCATGTTCTCAAAGATCGATGTGAACGGCGAGAACGCCCACCCAATCTTCAAATACCTGAAGTCAAAACTCCCCGGTCTCGCCGGTGAAAACATCAAATGGAACTTCACCAAGTTCGTGATAGCTCCCGACGGCAAGCCAATAAAACGCTTCGCCCCCGTAACCAAACCTGAAAAAATGGAACCCTACATCCAAAAACTTTTGAAATAAACTAATTCAGCACGCGGATACACACAGATCAGACAGATTAACGCGGAGAGATCAGATGATCCACTCTGCGAAAACCCCCGAAGGGGCAGGCGTATAATCTCCCCAAGGGACAAGCGTGTGTATCTGCGTCCAAAATCTATATTTCATCCTTCACTCCGCCGCGACGGATCATCACCCCTCTTCTCGATCCTCACCGTATGAACAGGATGCTCATAATCGGGTGGCAGATAACTTGCCGGAATCGTAACCGTGTTCCCGTCCCTGTGCGCCCTGTAGTGTGGTGACATTATCTCCACTCCTGCTTCATTGAAGCAATCCTGAATGTTCTGGTGCAGTTCAGAGTATACCAATGCCTGAATGCCCGCTTCACGGGTGAAACAGTTGAGTTCGTAACTTGGATAAAAATCTTCTAGGCTTAGCTGAAGAACAAACGGCTTCGGCTCCTTCATTATCCGGTCAGTGCGGCCGGCAGCCTGAATCAGAAGGTCATGCGTCACTTTCCATGGCACATCGTAACCTATTGTAACCACAGTCTTTAAGATCAAACCATTCGTTCTTGCTTCAGCTGAATAATTCACCGTGTTCGAGTTCATTATAGTTGAATTCGGTATGGTTACAATCTCGTTGTACCGTGTTCTTACCCTGGTTACCAGTAATGTTTTCTCAACGATATCTCCCATGGTATCCCCTATTTTCACCATGTCACCGATCTGGAATGCCCTCATGTAAGTGAGTACAGTTCCCGCGATAATGTTCGAAAGTGAACCAGCCGATGTCAAAGTAAAGAGGAAGCCGAGAAATACCGATACTCCCTGAAACACGGGGGAATCTGACCCCGGCAGGTATGGAAAGACAACGATCACACCAAACGCGATCACGAGAACCCTCACAATGTTATAGGTGGGTTTTGCCCAATCGGGATAGAATCCGGGTATCTTCAGGTTCTCAGTCTCAATTTCCGTTGAGAGATAGCTGATACCCTTAAGTATATAGTGGAAAGTTACTGCAATAACCACGATCGTGAAAAAATTGGGGAGATATCCGATTATGGCGCCCGCCATTTTCTTTACCGGATCGAGGATGAAACCTATCAGATCCTCGGCAATGCTCTCAGTCCAGGGAAAGATCGAAAAAACAAGCGGAAGTGAGAGATAGATCACTATCACAATCAAAAACAGGCGTGCGATATTGGAAAAGAAGAGAATATAGTCGAGTTGCTTCCGGGGAGACAGGAACTCGTAGTCTCTAAAACTTATCCCTTTGAACCACCTGCTACGGCGGTGCATGACCCACAACTTGTACAACCTGTACAGTTTGTTCAGAAGCCTGACAATGAGATAAAGAGCGAACAGCACACCGAGCGCCAAAGCGGTTTTAAGCGCGAGGGTTTTGAAACTTGTGGCATCCTTGTATGCCATCACCGAAGCAATGATCTTCTGCCTGTAGAGAGCCGCCAGGTCTTTATTGCTCATCCCCATCCAGAGGGCGTCTTTGTCGGTCACACTTAAAATGATCTTGTCGCCATAAACAAGTTCAAGATGGCTTTCCCCTTGTACTATCTTGATCGAATCCGGCTTAAAGAAGTAGTCATCAGCCAGTCCTTTTATTCTTTCGGAATTTACCGCTGCCCTGTCTTCAGGCTTTAATGAACCGAATTTAACATACACCGTGAATATCGTATCGCCGAACGGTGCAACGGCTTGCCCCTTGTTCACCTGTTTAAGAGAGTCGATCTGTCGCTTAAGTATCTCCTGCTTCTTCTGTTCAGCAGCCTTTAGGGTGTTCAGTTCTTCAATGAGTTCCTGCTTTTTCAGGTTGTCAGTTGTTTTCAGATTCAGGAGTTCCTGCTCAAGTTGTGCCTTGTAAAGTGAGTCGGCAGCGCGTGTGGAATCGAGCCGGGCAAGAAAATCAGTGGCGGTTGAATCACTGGTGGCATCAGGCTTCCCCTGAGAGAAACCGGCCACACCAAATCCCGTAATGAAAACGAATAAGTAAAACAACCGGAGCATACCCCGTCTAACCATGTTACTGTCCTTTTGATTTGAGCTTGATATTTATTGAACCTTAATATGCAAAAAATACTTTAAACCTCAAAGTGCCGGTTGAAGTGTGGAGTTGATGAGTGTGGAGTTGATGAGTGTGGAATTTTAATTCACCGCAGAGTTCGCAGAGTCCGCGGCGGATTATAGCACGCGGATACACGCAGATTTGACAGATAAACACGGAAAATTAAGATAAACTTCTCTGCGAAAATCCCCCGAAGGGGCAGGCGTTTAATCTCCCCAAGGGACAAGCGTGTGTATCTGCGTCCAAAATTAACACTCTACACTCTACACTCTACACTCTACACTCTACACTAGAACCTCTTTCCGCCGCAGGCGAATAACATTTCACATTTCACATTTCACATTTAAAAAGAGTGATCATCCCCTCAGAATAATCAAGCGGTTCCCCCACATCCTCAACGAAGTAGGGACCCTGCGCCACGTGATCACCGGGGAGGTTGACCTCGAGGCGGGATGAGAAGTTTACATTCGCTCTCTTACCAATCGCTGATTCATACATCCCGCCGCACCAGGTGCCCACTCCGTTTTTGTAAGCGAGATCCGCGACGCGTATCGCCTCCAGAAATCCCCCAACACGCTGTGGCTTTATATTTATGACGAGCTTTTCAACCGATGAATACTGCTTCCAAAGCTCGATAGCCTGACGGGCGTGCATTGCATTCAGAATACTCTCGTCGAGGCAGATGGGGGTGTTGATGTGGGCAAGCTGCCGGGCGTGGTCGAGGTAATCCTCATTATTACCTGGTTGCTCGATCAGCAGGAGGTTAAAATTATCAAATTCTTTTAGAATTGCGAGATCATCCGAATTAAAAAGGTCGTATGCCGCGTTGGCATCAACCTGCAATGGAATATCTGGAAATCTCCTCCTGATCGCCTGAATATACGCGATATCCTTCCCCGGCTTCACTTTCACCTTTACGCGGGCGACCTTCATCTCCTCAACGGCGAACTCGATCTTGCGCAGAAGAGCATCGATTGTCGGTTCAAGACCAACGGAAGTGCCGGCTGCCACCATATCGCGGGTGCCTCCCCACAGTTTCCAAAGGGGTTGACCGTGCAGTTTACCAAGTGCATCCCAATATGCATGCTCAATTCCACATTTCGCGATACTGTGTCCGACCATCCATTTATATTTTTTTTGAAGGTCAAAAACCGACGCGACAGGCTCAAGCCCGGCGACAGGAAGGCCATCCTGATCGTCGATCGTTTTACCGGTAAGCGCGCCAACAAGGTAACCAAGTGCCGTCTCAACCGAGCGGTGGCACTGGTAGTCGTACCACGGCGCGCTCAGTGGGCTGCACTCGCCAATACCCGACACCACTTCACCACCGCCGGTTCTAAAAGTGATCTCCGGGAAAAATCTAACAAGCCGGTCGAACCTCGCGAACGAAGTCTCGAACGGAATAACGAGCCGCATCTCCTTCCGGTGGATCACTATCTTCTCAACCATCAATGGCTCACGGTTCTCGAAAATGTTCAGGTTTTTTAATTCATCTGAGTTGGGCATTGAGCAGTCCGGTGAAACTGAAAAATAAATCTTCTTTCACCTAAAAATAAGAAAAGGAGGAGGGATTTGCACTCCAACTCTCAAACTTTTATGGCGCGTGCATCCCTGCTTGCGTTTGCCCCCAAAGGGGCAGGCCTCCAGGGCAAACCGATCCCGTTAGGGATCATACATGGGTAGAGGAAATTCAAAAAACAAAAATAACCCCGCCAGGGGTTTACCAGGGGTACAGAATTGTCTGAATCAGCTCGCCCCTTCGGGGGTTTTACAGGATTTTAGGATTCTCAGGATTATCCTCGCTTCGCGGAACTAACCCCGCCAGGGGTCTACCATGGGTAGAAAACGTCATATCCCCCACCCACCCCAACACTCACCAATAGCCCCAGGATTCATCACGGGGGAAGGCAAATTGTCTGAATCAGCTCGCCCCTTCGGGGGATTTACATGATTTTAGGATTATCAGGATTATCCTCGCTCCGCGGAACTGACCCCGCCAGGGGTTTACCAGGGGTAGAATAAATTACAAAACAAAAATAACCCCGCCAGGGGTTTACCAAGGGTAGAAAACGGCATATCCCCCACCCACCCCAACACTCACCAATAGCCCCGGGATTCATCCCGGGATGCAGAATTGTCTGAATCAGCTCGCCCCTTCGGGGGATTTACAGGATTGTCTGAATCAGCTCACCCCTTCGGGGGATCTACAGGATTGTCTGAATCAGCTCGCCCCTTCGGGGGATTTACAGGATTTTAGGATTCTCAGGATTATCCTCGCTTCGCGGAACTGACCCCGCCAGGGGTTTAACAGGGGTAGAAAAAATT
>JAEYUD010000279.1 GCA_023433685.1 Bacteroidota bacterium | reverse complement strand
TCCCTGAACTGATCGACGGCGCCAAAGAAGAGAGTTCCATATATCTCGAATATCTCAACATTTCTTGGCACGGGTAAAGAAGTGGTGGTAAGTTTGTCTTCTCCTTCATCCGGGAGGTGAAAGCTTTGTGTCACGATGTTTGTCTGTGTTACATCTGACATCTTCTTAATGAAGGTAAGTGCCGCGAGCACGAGCCCCACTTCTATCGCAACGGTAAGATCGATAAAGAGAGTGAGCAAAAATGTATTCAGCAGGATCAGCTTATCTGCTCCCGTCCCTTTCAATGTTCTGAAAAAGGCGTGCAGTTCACTCATGTTCCAGGCAACATAAATAAGAATAGCCGCCAGCACGGGGAGGGGAATAAGGGAAGCAAGATCAGCGAAAAGGAGCATTGTAACGAGAATAACGATACCATGAATAATTGCTGCCACGGGGGTTTTTGCGCCACTTTTAATGTTAGTTGCTGTTCTCGCTATGGCACCGGTGACGGGAATACCCATAAAGATGGGAGAAATAATGTTTCCGACACCCTGTGAGACGAGCTCCATGTTTGAGCGGTGGCGAGAGCCCATCATACCATCTGCCACAACGGCAGAAAGCAATGATTCAATTGCCGCAAGCATCGCGATCGTAAACGCGGGAGAGAACATTTGAGTGAAAACCTGCCACGATATCTCCGGCATACGCGGCTCAGGAAGCGAATTTGGAACTGACCCGAACTTCGAGCCAATCGTTTCAACCGGCAGATTAAAATAATAAACCACCAGTGTTCCGATCACGATCGCAATAAGTGAACCGGGAATCTTAAGATCGAACTTGCCCCAAACAAAAATGAATATGAGGGAGACCGCTCCGATCACCAGCGAATAAGGATTAATTTTACTGATGTTCTCCGCGTAAACGATCCATTTATCCACAAAATCGGCAGGTACTTTCGCGATACCAAGACCAAGAAGGTCGTTGATCTGACTTGAGAAAATAATTATTGCGATGCCGGTGGTAAAACCTATTGTGAGTGAGTAGGGGATAAACCTGAGGAGTATACCAAACCGGAGAATACCCAACACAACCAGGAAAACACCCGCCAGGAGGGTGGCAACAGCGAGTCCGTCGTATCCGTACTGCTGGACTATGCCATAAATAATTACAATAAAAGCCCCTGTGGGTCCTGAAACCTGAGCGCGGGAGCCACTTAGTGCCGCGACAAAGAAACCGGCTACAATGGCGGCGTAAAGTCCCTGTTCTGGTTTAACACCCGATGCAATCGCAAAAGCGATCGCGAGTGGCAGGGCAACAATTCCAACTATAACACCGGCAGTTAGGTCGGATACAAATGTTTCGCGGGTGTATCCTTTGCTAAGGAGGGAGTATATCTTAGGCACAAAATCTTTGTGCCACGAAAGTTTGAAGTTCATTTCATTCGTCTAAAATATATAAGATTCAAACTTTAAATATACCTATATAAAGTGTGAACTATGAACTGTGAACTATGAAGTTGGCTGAGGGATGATCCGCCTGAGTCGGAATGAGGGATGAAGTATGAAGTATGAAGTATGAGGGATGAGGGATGAGGGATGAAGTATGAAGTATGAAGTATGAAGTATGAGGGATGAAGGCTGATCCGCCGCGGCGGAATGAAGTATGAAGTATGAAGTATGAGGGATGAATTATTTTAGAGAGGTAAGAACCCTGTCGTTAGTGTTGAGTGAAAGGGTTTCAATCTGCAAATGGTTTTCAGAAATATCGATAATGTGTTATGCAACTTTATCAACCTGTTTATCGCGCAGATATCTGGCCTTTTTCCCGGCTTTGATCTTCTCCACTTCCACGAGGATCAGTCCATCGACACAGTTTGAGAAATCCGGGTCGACCCCAAAATCAAGAAATTTTACCCCGTCATCATCACAAAGGTTAGAATAATGTTTCAGAAGCGGGGGAATGGAAACATTGAAATGCCTTAAAGCTATTTTGAGCTCTTTCAAATCGGCATTGTAGTCGCCATGAGTAAATTTCTGAATGAACTGTTCTTCAAGTTTCGGGGGGACAATAAACCTGTTCTTTGAAGTGGCAAGCTCCTCACCGGAACCAAACCATTTTTTAAAGAACCAGACGATCATAGCGGTGGCTTCCGGGGGAAAAGAGGAGCTAATACTGACTCCGCCAAACAGATACTTTATATGTGGCTTCATTGAGAGATAACTGCCAAGACCCTGCCAGAGCAGATCAAGCGCGTTGCTGTTCCAATATTTCGCCTGAATGAAGCTTCTGCCGAGTTCGATCGCCTCGGGAAGGCAGCTTTTGAATTTTCCTGAGAATTCAAAAAGGGTTGAAGTATACATTCCATTTATCCCGTTGAGCCGTATCAGATGTTTACACAAACCTATCCTGTATGAGCCGATGATCTCCGACTCGGCATTATCCCAGAGAACAAGGTGGCTGTAGAACCTGTCGTATTTGTCAATATCTGCTTTTGTGCCTGTTCCTTCGCCGACTCTTCTGAATGTAATCTCACGCAGGCGTGCGATTTCTTGCAGAATGACGTAATTATCCTCCGGTTCAACAAGAATCAGATGTTTATCGTCGGGTGTTTTCATCACCAGTTCCGACTGCATAAGTTTTTTCCTGATGAGCTTTACGGGCATTGGATGAACGATCGGTTTTGTGGTCTTAAAAATGCCTGAACCCCCTTTGCCGATCTGATGGACATGTTTTCTTAGCAGTTTGATCTGATGTTTGGGTTTATCAATTCCATTAAAGACCGATGAGGTTGAAACCGGTTCTCCGATTCTAAATGAAATATTCGCTCCTTTTTTTCTCAGCATCTCCCCGGGTAACAGAAACATTGAAAACTTCTTCCAAACTATTGAAAACAGATAGAAAAATATCGAGTTTCTGCCATGGATATAGACCGGCAGAATGTCAGCCTTGCTCATTTTCGCGAATAGCAGCACCCCTTTGTTCCAGGCGCGATCCCTGACCCCCTTCGTGGTTAGTCTTGATACTTCGCCGGCGGGGAAAATGATCACTGCTTCTTCCGAATTCAGGGCAATAAGAATTTTTGTCAGGCGTGAACTCTGAACTTTTGGTTGATGGATATCAATAGGAAGGAACAGTTCGCTGAGATTTTCAATCTCTGAAAGAATATCGTTGACGACAATTTTAACATCGCGCCGCACTTCACTCACTAATTTCAGAAGTGCAAGTCCATCCAATCCACCAAGTGGATGGTTCGCTACAATTATTACCCTGCCTTCACTCGGAATGCGGTCTTTCTCCTTTTTAGAGACGACGTACGAAAAATCGAGTTGTTCAAAAAGCTCATCGATGAAGTCAATTCCTTTAAGTTCTGAATTTTTTTCAATGAACGAATTAACAGGATTGATGTAGAGTATTTTAGTAAGAAAAAAGAGAAGGGGATCGACCATAAATGAAGGGTAGCGGTCGAGAACTCCGGGAGCTTTTGAGTTTATGATTGATCTTAAGTCGATCTTGGGCATTTCCGGGAAAGTTTTGTTAATTTCACAGGTAAAATTAACGTGACAGTTTTACCGGAATGTTAAGGGAATATTACAGAATCATTAAATAAAAAAAGCCGGCACTCGCGCGCCGGCTTAAATCACTGCATTACCGCGGGGGAATTATTCTACTGTCCAGACGTTGCCCTGACCAATAAGAGCCTCAAAGGTTGTAACCTTTTTAGTCTCTTTGATGTGGTCAATCTGTTCTACCACGAGGTCTTCATAAGTTGGTTTTTCAAACCTTCTGAAGACACCGATCGGAACAGGCAGTTCCGGATTCTCGATGAACTCAGCGAGGATGAAAGCGCGCACGGGGGAGGGATCAACTTCCTTGTGCACCCAAACATCATTGATCGAGTGGATACCGTCATTGAGATCGATAACAACGGGGATATCACCGTCAAGTTTTATACCTTTATCGCGATTCGCGCCAAAGATCATAGGTTTTCCGTCTTCAAGAACGAGTACTGAATCAGGTTTTGTCTCTTTATCAGTAAGTTTTGAATAAGCGCCATCGTTGAAGATGTTGCAATTCTGATATACTTCTATCAAGGTCGTGCCATGGTGAGCGGCAGCTTTCTGCATCATCTCCTGCATGTGTTTTGCATCCCTGTCGAGAGTACGGGCGTAGAAACTGATACCGGCTCCGAGGGCAACCATAGCGGGTTTGAAAGGATAATCAACACTTCCGAACGGAGTTGATTTTGTCTTCTTTCCTTGCTCGGAGGTCGGGGAGTACTGACCCTTTGTCAGACCGTAAATACGGTTGTTGAAAAGAATCATTTTAACGCCGACATTTCTTCTGCAGATGTGAATGAAGTGGTTGCCGCCAATCGAAAGGAGATCGCCATCACCGCTTGCCATCCAGACCGCCAGTTCAGGTCTCGCGATTTTAACACCACTCGCGATCGCGGGGGCACGTCCATGGATTCCGTGAATTCCGAATGTGTCCATGTAATAGGGAAAACGTGAAGAGCAACCGATACCGGAAACCCAAACGAAATCCTCTTTTTTAACGCCGAGTGATGGGGAAACCCTCTGCATCTGAGCAAGAATTGAATAATCGCCACAACCCGGACACCATTTAACATCCTGGTCCGACGCGAAGTCTTTGGCAGTCAGTTGTACTGTAGGGATCTGATTTTCGTTACTCATTTTCTACTCCGAGCAGGTTTAATATCTTTTCTTCTATCTCAGAGGCTTTAAAAGGCAAGCCCTGGAATTTGTTATACTGAATAATATCAACGAGATACTGGCTTCTTAGAATAAATGCCAGTTGACCAAGGTTGATCTCGGGAAGAAGGATTCTCTTGAACCTCTTGAAAATATCACCAAGATCTTTTGGAAGCGGGTTGATATATCTCAAGTGAACCTGGGATACTTTCAGGCCTCTGTTCATCACTCTGGTAATGGCTTCATTGATCGCGCCATAAGTTGAGCCCCAGCCCAGAACGAGAAGATCACCTTCCTGTTCACCACGAATTACGGTTTCAGGGATATCGTTCACAATGTTTTTTATCTTCTGGTCGCGGAGGTTGATCATGAACTCATGATTCTCCGGAACATAGCTAACATTACCGTAAATGTGCGATTTTTCGAGTCCGCCGATCCTGTGTTCGAGCCCCGGAGTGCCGGGTATCGCCCATGGACGTGAAAGGTTTTCATCACGCAGATAAGGATAAAACTCCTCTTTTTCAGTTCTGAATTCAACCTTCATCTCTTTCAGTTCATCTTCTGAAGGTATGCGGAATGGTTCCGAACCCTGTGAAAGGTAGCGATCTGAAAGCATGATAACGGGGGTCATATACTTTACTGCAATTCTTGAGGCTTCATAAGCCGTGTGGAAGCAGTCAGCAGGTGTTGATGCCGCAAGAACGCAAACAGGGGCTTCACCATTTCTACCGTACATTGCCTGAAGCAGATCGCCCTGCTCGGTTTTTGTCGGAAGACCGGTGCTCGGTCCGCCTCTCTGCACGTCAATAATAACCATCGGAAGTTCGGTCATCACACCGAGACCAACTGCTTCCATCTTGAGAGCGAGTCCGGGCCCGGAAGTGGTGGTAAGAGCGAGGTCACCTGCAAAAGCCGCGCCGATGCAAGCAGCGATTGAAGCTATCTCATCTTCTGCCTGAAAGGTTTTCACGCCAAAATGTTTGAAAGAGCTAAGCTCGTGAAGTATCTCTGATGCCGGAGTGATCGGATATGAACCGAGGAAGAGCGGCAGTCCGCTTTTCCATGACGCGGCAACCATTCCGAGTGCGGCGGCTTCATTTCCGGTAACGTTTTTGTACTTTCCGGGGGGAAGTTTCACCGGTTCAAGGAAGTAACGGGTAGTGAAAAGCTCGGTCATCTCGCTGTAATGATATCCCGCCATCAAAGCTTTTTTGTTGGCTTCGAGGATATCGGGTTTTACCCGGAACTTGTTTTCTATCCATTTCAGTGTTGGCTCAACAGGTCTGCTGTACATCCAGAACATTATGCCGAGAGCGAAGAAGTTCTTGCAGCGTTCTTTCTCTTTCATTGAGACGTTAACAC
>JAEYUD010000254.1 GCA_023433685.1 Bacteroidota bacterium | reverse complement strand
GAGCGGACAAGAATGTTCGATGTGCGGCATGACGCGGTCATTCATCGCCATATCGAATTTTGATTTTTCGTCAGCATGGGCCCTCAATAAAGCCGGGATTCCGCTTTACACAATATTTCTCGCTAACGCCATTTTTGCTATAATCATGGTGTTTCGTTTCATTAATCAATATAAAAAAGAGGTTTAATATGGCAACAATATCACTGATCTGGGGCATCCTGGCAATGGTAGGGTTGGTTATCGCATTCTTTCCGTGTCTGGGCAGTCTGAACTGGATGAATATTCCGTTTTCACTGATCGGTTTGATAATAAGTTTAGTGGCCTCCAATTCCTCCTCGCAATCAGCCCGGGGCAGGGCAAACACCGGAGCGATCCTCTGTGCTATCGCCGTTGTTCTTGGTTTTCTACGGCTCGTCGCCGGTGGTGGAGTGGTATAGGGCCTCAATGTTGGTAGGAAAATAGCACAGCCGCTTCAGCGCTGTGTTTGGTGGGGTATTATTAATCACCGCCCTTTAGGGCCGCGAATTGTCTGAATCAGGGGACTGTCTGAATCAGGAGACTGTCTGAATCAGGATTTACATGATTAGAGGATTTACAGGATGTTTTTTGAACACGATAGACACGATTTGACATGATAGACACGAATCACCCCGCTTCGCGGGGAGCGCCCTTCAGGGGCGCAATATTGGTAGAATCCGTATATCCCAAAATCAATTGCTCCCTGTAGGGGTGCTATTTTAGGAAATATTAATAATTTCGACTTTCGGAAAAATATATGTTACAGAATCAAAAAGAACCGGCAAAACTTATCACTCTCCTCGAACTTTTCGACGGAAGGAAATTTGAAATACCTGATTACCAAAGGGGGTATTCGTGGGATGAAGAACAGGTATTGGATCTGCTCACTGATATCGAAATGCACAATAGTTCTTCAGGACACAAGCACTTTACTGGTACCATTGTTGTTGAGCGTCCAAATGGTGGAAATACCTACCAAATTGTTGATGGCCAGCAGCGATTGGTAACCTGTGTGATGATCCTCCGCGCGATCGTCGAAATGAACCCCCGAAAACTGAAGGGATTGGAGTCGATACTTACAAAGACAAGATCAGGATTTGAAACGGCGATTATACTTGGTGACTATGATGATGTTTTCTTTACTCACCAAATTTTGAATGGCAAAGAACAACCGATTGAAACTTCATCAAATAAACGATTATCTCACTGCTATTCTCAAGTGACAGAATGGCTAAAAGAAAAAGATCGTGATATAGAAAAGATATTCCATGGGCTGACAACCCAGTTAGGGTTTATCTTTTTTGAAACATCCTCTGCCCGAGAAACTACAACAATGTTTGAAGTTATCAATAACCGAGGGAAAGAACTTTCGGAATTAGAAAAATTTAAGAATTACTTTTTGTATCTGTGTCATACATACGACTTTAAAGATATAGAAAACGACATTCATTCAGAATGGGGTGAAATATTAATACATCTCGAAAAGGCTGGTTTCGATACAATAAGCAAAGAAAATCAGTTTGTCCGGACAACCATTGGCGTGATTTTTGAGAAAGTAAAAAAGGAAACTGATGATTTATATAAAGATTTTAGAGAATATATTCGTGATGAAATAAGGAAGCCAAGTGAAAGTGGTGTTCAAAATGAAAAAACACTCCAAGGTTTAGATAAAGTCAAGAATGAGCTTTTTTTATACTTGGGATTCCTGAAAACATCATCCTGGTCATATGCTTATTTATTCAACCGCGATGGATTTTTTAGAAAAGATGGTGAAGAGCATTTTTCGGAGCGGCTTGATCAAATTTTTGCAAAACTCAGGAATCATGGTTCAAACGGTAGTGTGTTATCTCTGTTTCTGGTTCTGTGTGATCTTTATTATCAATACCCTGATTGTAGAGACTCAATAATTGAGGCAATGGATGTCTTGGAAAAGTTGAACTTCAGATTATATTGCCTACCCAGGATATTTTACCGCTCCGATACTAAAAGGGCACATCTGATCAGTCTAGCGAGTGAAATTTATTGTGCGGTAAAATTTGATGATGATGGGAATTGCCTCTTAGAGTGGGATGTCAATCTCCAAGAATCACCCGAATACTACATTGGGGTACGAAAACACTTTATCAAGATGATAGAAAAATACTGCCCTGAGTCAAAATTTGTTGAGGCATTAACTCTTGATAAAAACGAAGTCTATGATTTTTACTCATGGTCATCGCTTAAATTCTTAATATCGACATATGAGAGTCATCTCCGGCGAAAAACAGGTGGTGAATGGAATTATGAAACTCTATTGATAGAAGACAATGAAAACTCAAAAATGACCAAGGAACATATACTGGCTGTTGATCAAGACGACCCGTTCCCGGATAAAGACTCAGTTGAAAAGCGGAGAATCGGTAATTTCATGTTAGTTGACGGATCCCTAAATTCATCCTTGGGTAATAAATCTATTGAGGAAAAAATAGCAACACTCAGGCAAAACTTGAAGAAGAAAAACATGCTTTTCCATGTAAGGGAGGTAATTGCGTTATACGAAAAGTCAGAAAAAGAATTATCTGAGATTAGGAGGAACACGATCAACCGTCGTAGGGAAGTAATGTGGAAATTCTTTGATGAGAGAGAAACCAACATTATCAAATTTGCACTTAAAGAATGGGCTTACCCTGGAGAACCAAAATTCAAATTCGAAAAGGTTGATACTCTGGAAGCGGAGAGAAAGAAATTAAATACCAGATGTTTCTTCAGAGATTAGAAAATCAAAGACCTTGATTGTTAAAATGAAATCACATCCTATCAAAAGAGATTTAAATGAACTCACAAAAATATTCCGTTAATCAGCATCAGATATCAACATTCCTGGCATTCGTGAAAGATGGGCAGATCGCCATTCCGGAAGTTCAACGACCTTTTGTTTGGGATTCCACAAGGGTGAGAGACCTGATCGATAGTTTATACAGAGGATATCCGATTGGATATGTTATCACTTGGCAAAATCCTAATGTTCGCCTGAAGGATGGGAAACTCTCCGAAGGGAAAAAGATTCTCATTGATGGACAGCAGAGGATCACCGCGCTCCGTGCTGCGGTTTTGGGTGAGGATGTGGTTAATAAAGAATACGACAAGGTTAAGATCAAGGTTGCTTTCAATCCACTCACTGAGACTTTTGAAGTGATGAATCCAGCCATCCTCAAAGATAAAACATGGGTACCTGATATTTCAGAGGTATTGAATAACCGGGGTTTAATTAAGTTGGTGAATAACTACATTGCTGATAATCCTGGGGCAGATGTTAATAAGGTCGAAGAAAGTTTCTCACAGCTTCTGGATATTCACAGCAAACAGATTGGTACGATAGATCTTGCACACGATCTCGATATTGAAACCGTTACAACCATCTTTATCCGTATCAATAAACAGGGAGTGGAACTCTCTCAAGCAGATTTTGCCATGAGCAAGATAGCATCCAATGAGAGATTCGATGGACCAGGGTTAAGAAAAGGAATCGACTACTTCTGCCACCTTGCCGTAGCGCCCCACTATTTCGAACAAATAAAAACCCATGATAGGGAATTCGCAAAAACCGACTATTTCAGGGCAATGACTTGGCTTAAGGATGAAAAGGATGATCTCTACGATCCAAGCTATACCGATGTACTAAGAGTAGCATTTACAACAGAGTTCCACAGGGGCAGGTTATCTGATTTAGTGAGTTTGCTTTCGGGTAGAAATTTTGAAACCCGGGAGTACATTGATGCTATTTCCGAGGATACCTTCGCAAGAATGAAGAAATCACTCTTCTCCCTGATGAATGAAACAAATTTCAAACAGTTTGTGATGATAATTCGGTCAACCGGTTTCATATCATCCGATATGATCAGGTCACAGAATACTCTTAATTTTGCTTATATTCTTTATCTTAAACTCAAAGAACTAAAAGTGCCCAAACATGAAATCGCGAGAATGGTTTCAAGATGGTTTGTTCTTTCAATTCTGACCGGTAGATATGGTGCATCACCTGAATCAGGATTTGATTACGATATAAAACAGATAGCTTCCCGCCCATTTGGTGAATACCTAACGACGGTAGAAAAAGCAGATCTTTCGGAAGCGTTCTGGGATGTTGGATTAATACAGCGACTGAATACTGCAATCTCAAGCAGTCCAATCTTTAATGTGTTTCAAGCAGCGATGGTTAAGGCTAATGACAAGGGTTTCCTTTCCCGGGATATCACCGTGGCGGATATTATCCTTTATAAGGGTGATATTCATCATATCTTCCCAAAACATTATCTAAAAACCAACAACAAGTCGCGAGGTGAGTACAACCAGATTGCCAACTATGTTCTGATGCAACAAGAGATCAATATTGCTATTGGTGCAAAATCACCTGATATCTATTTCAGTGAACTCCGTAAACAGTGCACGGGGGAAATACCGCTGAAATACGGTGGTATTGAGAATATGGACGAATTAATGAACAATCTTCGCACACATTGCATCCCGGAGACGGTATTTGACATGACCGTTGAGAATTATGGAGAATTTCTCGAACAACGCAGAAAGTTAATGGCGCGGAAGATGAAGGATTACTATTTTGGTTTGTAGGACTTTCTTTGGAGGATTGGGTTTGGTTCTAATCAGGAATTATCAATAAATCGATTATCCTGCAAATCCTTTAATCCTGTAAATCCTGAATCAGACAATCTCCCAAAAGGGATGCCTGTGGCACTGTAAATCCCCCCAAGGGGGTAACCTCATTCAGATAAACCCCATTTGGAACAAAATATCATTTGAATTGTTTATAATGTTGTCAGCTTCTTATTTTTAGAAGTTAGAATTTTAATCTTCCAATTTAATCGAGTTGTAATATGCGTACAAAAACACTTCTACTCTTCTTACTTTTTCTCACGGGCATTGGTTTCTCACAGGATAAAAATGCCGGTCAGGAGATCAGTGTCGGTGAGATCAACGCACTTTTGTGGCAGCAGCACTTAAGTATGGTGATGGCCAAAGCGGAAAGTTATGGTTACAAAAGTGATGCAGGATCCACCACATATACAAAAGGGGATCATGTCTTCAGGATATCTTTCCTCACCGACAAAGGACCATTCGAATATACTGAGTCGAAACCAAGCCAGGAAAGGATAAAGACGCTCAAAGAACAGGCTCTAAAGTTTGGATGTAAACTTTTGTTGGATGACCAAACCGGAATACTTCTCGAAGGAAAAGGTTTGACGATTAGAATACGGACAAACATGATAAAGATCAGTTTGGTAAAGCCGAAGTGACAACTTCCCGGTGTCTCAAATCGATCCAAAAGTAATTCTAACAATTGCTAATTGCGGAACAATATCTGATTTTAGTTGTTTGTAATTCCAGCAGATTGTTGTTTCTAAGAACTGTCTTTTAATCATCAAATTTAATCGAGGTACAAAATGCGTACAAAAACACTTCTTTTGTTTGTTTTCCTTTTAACCGGAATGGCTTTCTCTCAGCAGGGGGTGGTTGACGAAAGGATCGAATTCTCTATGATCAGAATGATTCTGAGAATGCAACATATCAACAATATTGCAACCTATGTGGAACAATTAGGCTACAAAAAAAGTGATGCAGGCTTCCAGAATAAGAATCACTATTTCGGAATCTCATCTTTATCTGACAATGGCCCATTTACTTACTTTGAGTATATCGATGACAAGGCGAGATATGATGAATTACTTAAAGACGCTCTCGCATTTGGTATGGTAGTAATAAAGAAAAATACCCGGGGCGAGTACGAATTAAAGGGAAAAGGCTTCCAGGTAAATATTTCCAAAGGATCCTTCCTGATGGAAAACCTTAAGTAGCAGTTCATTGTTCCAATAAAAAATTTAAGATCACCTAACTTTATTCGAGGTAATAAATTGCGTACAAAAACACTTTTTCTTTTCGTTTTCCTTTTCACCGGAATGGTATTTTCGCAACAGAGCAATACCGGTAAACCGATAAGTTTTAATGAGGTGATGTCTCTATTAGAGATCGGCAGACTCAATACGCTTAAAATGACGATCAAGGAATATGGGTATGTTCCTGATATGGAAAATAGCGACACATACAGGAAAATTTTGCCAAAACTTAAAAGTATGCACAAATTCAAGATATACAGGAAGAATAAAACAGATGAATACTTCACTTATCTTGAGTTAAACCTTACCGCGGAGCGGGAAGAAAGTCTGAAGGCCGATGCATCGACAGCAGGTTTCAAGATCGTGGAAGAGGATCCGGAGAATATTGAGATGTCCAATAATAGCTTTGTTATATCTCTCATAAAGGGGCAACAGATCGAGATAACGAAAAAATAACACAGGCTGTTGTCTCAAGTCGTAAATTCGTTAGAGATGTAAAACGAGTACAAAAACGATCAGGCCGATAAAGTAACTCAATCAATTTCCCCTTATATTCCGGTATGAAAATACCAAAAATTTCAATAACACTTGCCTTATTAGCGGTATTTGGTTCCACCGGCTGTGAGAGCGCCACATCCCCAAGCCTCGCTCCGGCGCCGGAGGAGAAATTTTTTATCCGTGGGGCCGATCTTTCTCTGTTACCACTAATAGAGAGGGAGGGGACGGTCTTTTTTAACGCCGACAGTCTGGCCGAGCCGGTGCTTGTCACGCTCAGGAAAGCGGGGGTTAACACCGTGAGAATTCGGCTTTGGAAGGATCCGGATGAGTTCGACCAAAGTTTTGAAGGCGTGAAATGGTTCTGCACCCGGCTGCGAAGTGAAGGTTTCCGCGTTATGATCACCGTTCACTACTCTGATACGTGGTCTGATCCGGGACATCAGGAGATGCCGCGTGCATGGCAGGGGATTACTCCGGCCGCGCTTCTCGATTCTGTTTATGCCTACACAAGAATGATCGCTTCTGAGATTAAGCCTGATTTCATTCAGCTTGGGAACGAGATCAATTCCGGCTTCATGTTTGAAGCGGGGAGGATTGCAGCTTCACCATCAGGGTTCAGGTCACTCCTCGATACTGCCGCACGGGCGGTTAGGAAGTTTTCACCGGGCACGAAGATAGTGCTGCATTACGCGGGGTTAAATTGGGCTGACGGCTTCTTCCGCTCGATAGGGGATGCCGACTACGACATCATCGGTCTTTCATATTACCCCCTATGGCACGGCAAAAATGTCGACACGCTGAGTGTTGTTTTATCATCGCTCAACCGTGAGTTTGGCAAGGAAGTGGCGGTGGTTGAAACATCCTATCCATTCACGCTTGGCTGGAACGATTGGACCAACAACATCGTTGGTATCGCAGACCAACTTCATCCCGGTTACCCGGATACACCTGATGGACAGTACTACTTTCTCAAAAAGGTTTTCGATGAAGTGAGGGCTTCTTCGGGCGGCGCGGGAGTCTGCTATTGGGGGGGAGAGTGGGTCGCGTTCCGCGGTACCACTTCAACAGATGGCTCGCCGTACGAAAATCAGGCTTTTTACAATTTTAACTTCCGGGCACTTCCGGTTCTTAAGGCTTTTGGAGAATGATCACAACAGAGAGACTCCTGCTCACGCCCCCGATGATGTATGACGCGCCGTCAATATTCGAGCTCCGTTCTGATCCGGAAGTGGCGGTATATCTGAACCGCAAGCTTCAAACAAACATCGAAGAAGCAGAGGCATTCATTACCAAACTGGCTGCTGGAATCGATGAAGCGAGGTGGTTCTACTGGATCATCAGGGACAAAGTGAGTAATAACTTCCTCGGTACCATTTGCCTTTGGAGCTTCTCCGAAGACAGGCTTTCCGCGGAAGTGGGGTACGAGCTCTTGCCCCGGTTTCAAGGGAAGGGTTACGCGGCTGAGGCTTTGGCTGCAATATTGGAGTATGGCTTCACATCCCTCGGTCTTGCAAGAATTGATGGAATTGTGGAAGCAGGAAACGAAAGATCAAAAATCCTTCTCGACCGTTTCGGCTTTAAAGTATCCAAAGAATTCGAGGAAGAGTCCAACTTGGGGGGATCAGCCATTAAATGCCTCGTTTATTCTCTGGAGAGAGAATAACAGTTTTGACACACCGTAAGTCCGATTCCACGCACTGAAATCCTGTAAGTCTAAAATTCACATCGTGTCTGAAAAATTGTTAACATAAAATAAATTTTTTCATTGCATTTTAATCATTAGTCGCTATATTGTGGCGGCTCATTAATAATCTTCCTTTATAATAACTAATCCGAAAGATCTCAATATGAAACTTGCTTCATTTTTGCTGGTTTTCTGTATGGTGGCCTCGCTGACATTTGCTCAGAGTGAATTTGGCCCCAAAGTCCCTGTTGGTGGTGGTGTTCACATGGATACAATTCCACCAGCCGGTTTTATCTTCCCGACGCAGTTCAATTTCAACTATTCCACTGTTGGATCACCCGGAATGAACGCCGGTACCGTTGGTGCCATGTTCATTAACGGTAAGTACTACTTCAATCGTTGGAACGGCACTGTTATCTACCGTTACAACCCTGATGGACCAGGTGGCGGACCGGGTACTTTTGTCGACTCACTTCCTTACGCGGGTTCGATCCGTGATCTTGCCACAAATGGAACGAGATTATTCGGTGGAAACTCAACAACCGGTATAATTGAGATCGATCCAAACACCGGCTCCACTATAAAAACATTTACACTCACCGGTGGATCAACCAGAGCCATTGCATGGGATGCGACCAGAAAAGGTTTCTGGAACACAGGATTCAGTGGGAACCTCCTCCTCCATGACACAACAGGTGCCCTGGTTACAAGCATTACAAGCACTCTGACCGGTAAATACGGTATGGCATTCGATAGCGTTCCGGGACAGCCGGCGGCGCTTTGGGTTTGGAATCAGACCTCCACAACTCAAAACGGTATCTACAAGTACGACATTGCCACAGGAAATCTTGAGGCATCATACATCTTCACACTTACCGGAACCAGTATTGGAACAGCTGGTGGTGCAGAGATATGCGTTGTTAACGGAAAGAGACTCCTCCTTTGCAGCTATCAGAATTTCGCTCTCGTCGGTTACTACATGGGTGATGTTGTTGTTCCTGTTGAGTTTACTTCTTTCAGTGCATCTGCGAACGGAAGTGATGTTGTTCTTAGCTGGGCAACCGCTACTGAAAAGAACAATCACGGCTTTGAAGTTTTGAGAAAATCAGGAAATGGTGAGTTCATGCCCGTTGGTTACATAAATGGCAACGGTACATCTGTGTCATCACACAACTACTCATTTGTTGACAGAAACGTTCCTGCAGGCACAAATTCATACCGCCTCCGTCAGGTTGACTTTGATGGCAGCTCTGCCTATTCTTCAACTGTTGAGATCGATGTTACTGCACCATCACAGTTTGGTTTGGCTCAGAACTTCCCGAATCCATTCAACCCTTCTACAACCATCAGATTTAACCTCGCGGTTGACTCAAAAGTCACCCTCAAGGTATATAATGCTCTTGGTCAGGAAGTGAGCGTTCTTGCAAACACACAGTTCTCTGCCGGAACACACAACCTTGGTTTTGATGCTTCAGCCCTCACTTCAGGCGTTTACATGTACGCTATCGAAGCCACAGGTGTTGACGGCTCAAACTTCAGATCAACAAAGAAGATGATTCTGAATAAGTAGTGTATAGTGTTTAGTGTGGAGTGTTTAGTGTGGAGTGTTTAGTGTAGAGTGTTTAGTGTAGAGTGTAGAGTGTAGAGTGTAGGGATTTGATGCTTTTACTTAATACACGAAAATAAAATTTTAGGCTGCTCATTTTGGGCAGCCTTTTTTTATGTCCGGACCGGTACTACCAAAATTAATTAGTAAGTTTATTGATTTATTGAACGAATTAATGTAAATTCATTGAACGTACTGAATGAATTAATGTAAATTCATTGAACGTACTGAACGAATTTAGCTAAATTTGTTCAATTGAAATGAGGAATTTAAGATTCTCATTCTTCAATCAACCTGCCCGGGTACGGGCATACGCGCGCGAATGCGGGCTACAACTCTGCAAAGTGAAAAGGATCATTCTGACGAAACAGAGAGGTTTTTAAGAAGTGGAGGGAAGGAGGCTGACTTCCTTCTGTTATTTTTCAGTTATGTTTGAAACAATGACGGTGCTGTTGTCCCGATCGACTTTGAACCCGATTTTCCAATTTCTGTACGCCAGAATGAAAGACCCATCAAGCCCTGCCTCAATTCTCTTTCTTTCCGTATTTTCCGGCTCGAAGGCGAGTTGTACCCTGGCGTAACCTTCAAGGTTCTGCCCCGTATTTTCCCTGATCGCTTCTGACTGTAATGCCGCTTCTTTCGTCAGTTCAACATTGAACTTCTCCCTTTGATCATTTTTTACCCAGCCGGTAGCCACTCCCGGGAATGAGTCGTACGACGGGATGTAGGGTTTTATGTCAAGAACGGGACTCCCGTCAAGAATATCTGAATTGGTTATGGTGACATCGAGCCCCTCAATTTTAACGAGTTTCACGGCGCTGAGGCCGATGCCGTTTGGGCGGTGGGGAGAGCGGGTGGCTAACACGCCAACTTTGTGTTCGCTTCGTGGCGGAGTAACCATTGGTTTCCAATCCGGATTCAGGTGGAAGCGGTAGATAACCCAGATCATGCCGAAACCTTCGAGGTGTTTGAGGGCCTGTTCGTAGTTCATGCCGGGGTTCAGGCGGATGACCGAGATTGAGTCATCCGCCAGAACCCCCTGATGAGGGGTTTCATACCGTTGTTTGTTCGGGGAAATTACATAACCGATCGGTTCGATATTCTCCATTTTGCCTCAAATTACTTCAGAAGGATCATTTTCCGGCTCAGCCTGTTATCGCCGAATTCAAGAGTGTAAAAATAAACACCGGAAGTGAATCCCACCGCATTGAAATTAACCTCGTGAGAGCCTGCTTCCAGAAAACCATCAACCAGCGTTTTTACTTTCTGTCCGAGTGAATTGTAAATACTCAATTTCACATTCCCGGTTACGGGTAACGTGTAACGGATAACTGTCGCGGGGTTGAACGGGTTCGGGTAGTTCTGAGCCAGGGCGAAGCTGCCGGGCATCGTTTTTGGGGCGGTATCTTCAACGCCTGTTGGATCGGGGATGTAGATCTTCACCGCGTCGGCACGGATCACGGGGCCCGTGGTGCTCTGGCGGGAGTCGATGACAGTAACTGACACTTCCTGCCCTTCGGTAAAGTTGTAGTTACCGAGTGTCACCCATTGGCCGCTGTTCGTGTTCTGGTTTTTATAGAGCGAATCGATCACCACGCCGCCGCTTTTTATCAGATAAAGGGCGTTGTTGGCGCTGTTTGTAGTCACGGGTAAGATGAATCCCACGTCATAGTTCGCGGTTTTTTTCAGGGTGAAACTGAAAGTCGCGGAGGGGAAGGCCGGGGTCGAGTTTATATTGGCATACCGGCTGCTGTTGCCGTATGCCTGTGCCACACTGTTGAACCACGTGCCTGTCTCTGAATACGCGGAAATATCTTCATTATCTACCACTTCAAAGTAGGGGACCACTTTCGCGTGGAAAGGGATCTTCAAAAACGGATTAACGGGGTCGTTACTTGCAATAATAACCGTGTCGTTGTAGTTTCCCCTCGCGCCTGTTATGTACTCCAACTGGAGAGTGAGGAATGACATTCCGTCAAGTATTACCGGGGTCGCTCCGCTGAAAGAGACAAGTCCTTCCTGAGAGGTAACGGAGTTTATGGTGAGGCTACCTATGCCATTATTCATGACGGGAATAGCCAGGTTAAGGGTGTCTTCTTCACTTACATCACCAAGATCGAGAAAGGTTTTCTCGCAAATGAGCGAACGCTCCCTCACGTAAGGTGTTAACTTCATTACGTCAGCAGCCATCATTTTCTGCGAAGTAGTACTGTTCATTCCTGTCACTTCGTAAGTATAGATGGAACCTTGCTCGAGATGTTTGGTCTTAAGGTACGACCATTTATTCCTGGGCGCGCTGTTCGTGTAACTGAACGTCTCGTCAGGAAAACCGTTCTTGTAAATCATAACGCGGAGTGTGTCAATCTGCCCCGCGATGTTGGGGAGCTGAATGAACACCGAGTGCCAGCCTGTTTTTCCGGCTACGAAATTCCAGCGTACTTTCGCGGAGTCACCGGGGTTAAGAGCAGCGACTCTTGAATCGGTACCCCAGGCTGCTGTGGCTGAAGTTGTGAATGTGCCCGCCACTTCGGAATATCCCACGTCGTGATTGTCTATGAATTTCTCATCGGGGAGGTATTTTATAAAAACCATTGACTGGTTTCCCATAGTATCGGTGAGGGCGACCCCGGCTTTTCCAATTTCATTAACGTTCCATGAGTTAACCGTTTTCCAGGTGTTCGCCCCTGTTTGAACCATGTCAGCGACAATGTAACGATCGTAAATATCACGTATGGCGAGGAAAGGCTGCTCCTGCCATATTTGCTCATTTGATGTGACTACGAACTTACGGTTATTGCCCGACACTTCTTCTGTGAGGGTTATTTCAGGATTGGTGGTGTCCGTTCCCCGTCGCCAGAGTTGATAGGCCTCGACCGCGGTGCAATATTGAAATTTCACTTCAGGATAAAGAAGTGCCGCCTTGTGTGCGAGGGTGTCAACATGCCCCACCTGTCCGGGAAAATCTTCCTCGGGGAGATGCGACCAGAAGCAGGCAAGCTGATCGGTGCCGGCGTTCGCCTTGGCGAAAATATTGTTCATCATCGTCTGGCTGACCGATTTCATGTACTCCGATCTGACGTTCCAGCCCCGTGTCCCGCCCGGTAACTGATAGTTATCCGGGTTGGGTTTGAATGGGACGAACTCTGGGGAAGCGAGCGACCAGTCGTACGTGTTATCTAACGGTTCGGTCAAATCGGTGCGTTTCGCGGGGTAGTCGTTGTGGAGGCTGTAGGGGAGTATTTTATTCAGATAAGCCTGCCATTCGTTATCCATGGCGTGCCAGCCACTCCTGAATGAAACGGGGAAGACTGATTCCTCAAGGAGGAACTGCGCCAGGGTAACCTCGAAGTCTTCACGGGTCTCGGTAGAATTCAGTGCCTGATTCCAGTACCAAACGCCGTCCTGATCATAGTCGGTCCACCAGAAAGTGTGGTAGTGCATCGTGAGTTCGTCGCCCCATCTCGCTACCTGCTGACCGTAATACTTTTTCATCAGCCAGAGCGTCATGGTGTTCGCGAGGGGAACATTGTTGTTTGTGGCCTGTCTGAAGATATTGCCAGCCATCATCCACCATGTCATCTTAACCGGTGTGCCGAATGAATCGACATACCGGTTACGAAAACCTGGCTGCATCACCTGATATGGTGTTCTTGTAACGTCAGTGAAGAGGTTGATGTTGTAGGTGCAATTGTATCTGCCTGTGTTCATCCCGTCCCAGATCGCAGTATCTGAGCCGAGAACAAGGTACACATTCTTCTGTGGGAACACGACTGTACAGAGTGCGATTAAAAGAAAAATGAATATTCGCTTCTTCATTTCAGTCTCAAATTAACTTAAAGTGGTCCTTAAAACTAATCAATTTGTTGTAATAAGCTTGTGCCATTTAAAGGGTGTTGTCAACCACAGTCCACCGCGGGGGGCCGCAGAGTCCGCAAAGGGGGTGGATCGAAGAATGGGATTGGTTTTTAGGAATGAAATAAACCACAGTCCACCGCGGGGGGCCGCAGAGTCCGCAAAGGGGGTGGACAATAAAAAGCCACCCAAATCAATGGATGGCTTTTCTTTTAATGTTAAATAATTACTGTTCTGTTAAAAACTTCACAGTTCACTTCGCCGCGGCGAATCACAGTTCACACTTACTTCAGAAGTATCATCTTCTTCGAAATGGCAGTGCCTTCTGATTCGAGGCGATAGAAATATATTCCGCTGGCGAGACCGGAAGCATTAAAGCTCACGGAATGTTCACCCGCTGATCTTGTTTCGTTCACCAGGGTTGTAACGAGCGTGCCTGTATTGTCGTAAACCTTTATGGTTACAAACGACTCTTTCGGCAGGTTAAACCTGATCATGGTCGAAGGGTTGAACGGGTTCGGATAATTCTGGTAGAGTGCAAATTCCGACGGAATAGTTGTCTCTTCAACCGATGTAGGTGAAGCAGGAACGAAAGAAGCTGCACTTGAATAAGCTGAGAAATCGCCATTGGCATTCTTTGAGCGAACCCTCCAATAGTAGGGTTTGTTCTGCAATGATGAGTTCACCGTGAAGTGGGTTCCACTGACCGGTTGGGTAACGGAATTAGTGAAAGCAGGGTTATCAGAATACTCCACTTCATATCCGGCTATATTTCCACTCGTCGGGAGGAACCATGAAAGAACCGGCGCGTTAGTGCTGAGTTGTACTCCGTTAACGGGGCTGCCGGCTATTGGTACCACTGCCCATGTGCCTGACCATGTTACAAATATTCCTTTAGCCGACCAGTTTGATACTACTGTTCCGTTGGTTGACTGTACCTGCCAGTAGTATGTTGTACCAAGAGGCATATTTGTCAGGTTGTACGACATTGAAGTCAAGTTGTTCACAACGGTTGAGTTAGACATATCAGACGAATTGGAGTAGCGGAGGTTAAATTTCAACCCCGCGGATGCCGAGTTCATATACCACATCAATCCTTGATCGGTTGTATAAACTGTTGTGCCTCCGGTTGGCCATGATGGAACCGGTACGTCTGCCGTGACAGTGCCGGAAATGGTGGTGAAAGATTCAGGGTCTGACCATCCGGAATAAACCCCGTTTTTCTTTGCCCTGACACTCCAGTTATAGGTGGTTCCTGCGGTAAGAAGAGGAATATTCAGGCTGTTGTACGGTATGTTAATCGCGGTTGGTGTACCTGTCAGCGTGCCCGCCCTTAGTTCAACCTCAAAAGTGTAACCGTCGGCAGCAACGCCAAGCCACCAGTTAAGCGATACGGCAGAACTGTAGACCGGTGCATTATCAATTGGCCAAGAGGGGGTTGGAACCACAGGTGCCGGATCGGGGGCCACAGCTACTGTATGGAATTGGGCTGCATCCGACCAGCCTGATCTTTCAGCCCCGCGGACTGAACGCACCTTCCACTTGTAAACTGTGCCATTCTGAAGATTTTGCAATTGATATGAAAGTGAATTAAGATTTATTGCAGTTGGTGTGCCGGTGAACGTTGTCTGAGCACCCTGAACCACTTCGACCTCATAGGTAAGTCCGGTGCCGTCGGCTCCGAGATACCAGTAAAGATAAGGGGATGTGGTGTAAATCTCCGCGTCATCCACTGGCCAGGATGGGGTTGGAATTATCACGCTTGCCACATTGTGTGTGTTAAACGATTGAGGGGACGACCATGCCGATGGACCTCCAACGCCGATAGAGCGGACCGCCCACGAATATTGTGTGCCGGGGAGCAATGATGATAGTTGCAAATACATATTTGCAGTAGGCAGAAAATTTGCCGTTCCGGTCAGGTTACCGGGCCCGCCCTGCCTTACCTCAACTTCGTAAGTCAGACCGAAAGCCGCTTCATTATGATACCATGAGAGGGTTGGCGCGAGCGTGTAAACTGTGTTGCCGCCCACAGGCCAGGAAGGCACTGCTACCGGAGCGGAAGCAACAGGAGGAGTTTTAAAATTCTGGATGACTGAGGTATTGTAGACCCATCCGACTACGTTGTGAACCCTGACCCGCCAGAAATAAGTGGTTCCGGGCTGAAGTCCTGTAACGGTGTAATTCTGGTTTGAGCCGGGGCTGTAGACTGTGTATGTCGCCATTGTCGGGTCGGTTGAAACAAGAAGATCGAAATAGAATCCCATACCCATTCCCCATGGCAAATACCATGAAAACTGAGCTGAATTGGAATATATTTGCGCGCCGTTAATTGGCCATGAAAGTTCGATCGGAGGAACCATGGGGTTGGTTACTTCTTCAACAACCACGTCACGGAAATAATTGCTGTTGCGGTAGGAGTTTGTCGGGAACTCACCAGGATTTCCGTATACCCCGTTGGCGCCGTCAGCTACCGATGAGATTATGCCGTTTGTTATCTGGCTTGCCAGTCCCTCTTGTGTCGCGGCATAAGAAGAGTTTGAGTTAACGGTTACCCAGAAGACGTTTTCAGGGTAGATCTCGAAATTACCGGTCACGTCAACTGATTGCCAGCCTGAGGCTGTCTCATTGGTAAAGGTGTATGCCCCGAGTTGGCGGCCCCAAAAGTCCCAAATGCGACCAATGTGTGTACCTGTTTCACCGGACATTTTATAAAATTTTATCGCGGTTATTTTCGAGACTTTTGACACAGTGAACTTGGTGCCGAGTTCATAGGGTCCGTCGAAGTATTCTCCGGAAGGTACCTGGGTTGTAAATATTGAATTCTGGCCTAATAACGGAACAGGAAGAGTAAACAAGAGAAAGGTCAGAAGCCAAAGACGAACATTTTTTGATTCGATTAACATCGTTAATTCGCTTTCGCTAAATGATTAAAATTTATGATTGTATATAGTGTTTAATAGTGAGAATGTCAAGAAAATAATGAAATAATTTGCAGTTATTCGCCGTTTTACGGCTTTTTGTACATCTCATCACAACTTAATTTTACAGAGGTAAAAAATATTTACGATTTCTCTTGCAGAATTGCCGGAATACCCTTATTTTTAATCAGACAATTTTATCTGATTTGGAAAATGACTGAAAAAATAAACGAAATAAAAATAAAACCGGTAAAGAAAGAGAGAGAAGGGAAACTTCAGCCTTCCCGTTTTTGGGTTCAGATCTCTTTTCTGCTGATATGCCTCTGGATAGGGGTGGAGTTCCACTATTTTACCCGTTATTTTGAGACGGGAGGAGCAGAGGGCAGCCTTTCACGCCCACCGGGTGTAGAAGCATTTCTTCCCATTAGCTCGATGATGAGCGTTTACTATTACGCGATAACGGGGGAGCTCCACAAGGCTCATCCGGCAGGGTTTTTCATCTTTCTCGGTATAGTCACTCTCTCTCTGGCGCTTGGCAAGTCATTCTGCAGCTGGATCTGCCCTGTGGGGTCGATCTCGGAAGCAGTCGGTGACTTCGGCGATGCCATCTCGATGAAGCTTTTCAAGCGAAAATTAAGAATGCCCCGCTTGCTTGACTATCCATTGCGCAGTCTCAAATATCTGTTACTTGCGTTCTTCGTTTACGCGATTTTCCTTTCGATGGAAGCCGCCGCTTTGAAGGCATTCCTCGACAGCCCCTATAATGTGATATCGGATGTTAAGATGTACTATTTCTTCGCCGACATATCCCAATTCGCCTTTACAGTAATAGCAGTGTTATTCCTGCTTTCCGTCGTGATCAGAAACTTCTGGTGCCGTTACCTTTGTCCTTACGGTGCCCTGCTCGGAGTGGTTTCCTTCCTAAGTCCGTTAAAGATAAAGAGGGATGCCTCAAAATGCACATCATGCCACCTTTGCACACTGGCATGTCCGAACAGAATCAATGTTGAAAAAGTTAATCATGTGATATCAGACGAGTGTTCGTCGTGCATGAAGTGCGTCGATGCCTGTCCGCTGCGTGATACCCTGTACGTTGAGAACATCTTCACAAAGAAGAAAGTACAGAAAAAATATATAACCCCGCTGGTGATCGGTTCTTTTTTCTTTTTCATCGCGCTTGGTATTCTAACAGGAAACTGGCAGAACAAGGTGACCAAAGAAGAGTATCAGGTTTACATCGAATTAAGGAACAGTCTTGGTCACCCGACCGGTGTACAGTCGAAAAAAGAGCTTGAAATAATGGAGCAGCGGAACAAGGAAGCGAGGGAGAAAGCAGGGAAATAGTGCCGGGAATAATGCGGGGATGTCGTGGATCGGGATAAAAATATTAAATTTAATATTAGATATTTTTAATTTACGATCGTTTGAAGAGCGAAGAAATGACAATAGATGAAGTCCGTGACCAGTTCCCATACCTGAAACTGGGAAAGATATACCTTAATCACGCGTCACTTTCACCTGTACCACAACCGGTGATCGACAAGGCGAACCTCTTCCTTAAAAGGAGGAGTGAGACCCATATTGATGACATGAGTCAGTATATCTCCGATACAGAAGAAGCAAAGCAGAAACTCGCCTTGCTGCTCAATGGTGAAGCTGACAGGTTCGCATTCTTCGATAACACTTCAACCGGTTTGAACATACTCGCGCAGGGGATAGACTGGAAGCCGGGCGACAGGGTTCTGCTGAACGATGTAGAGTTCCCTTCAAATGTATACCCGTTTCTTAATTTGAAGCACCTCGGTGTCGAGATTGATTTTGTTCACTCGAAGAAGGGGGCTGTAAACTCGAATGATATAATAGCTGCCGTTCGGCCCGAAACAAGGTTGATCGCGATAAGCGCGGTTCAATTTTTAAGCGGATACCGCGCTAACCTGAAAAGGATTGGTGAGTTTTGCAGGGAGAGGGGGATAATCTTTTCGGTTGACGCTATTCAGGCTGTTGGCGCGCTGCCCGTTGATGTGAGTGAGTGTAAAATCGATTTTCTTTCCTCAGGCACACAGAAGTGGTTGCTGGGGCTGATGGGTCTTTCATTCATCTACATCACTGAAGAACTTCAGCACGAGATAACCCCAAGATTTGTGGGTTGGGCATCGATGGAGAATCAGACCTCACTTCTCGACTATAACTTTACCTTCAAAAAAAGCGCGGACGCGTTACAGAACGGCACTATCAATATGATAGGTGTGAACGCGCTAATCGGCGCTCTTGATCTTCTGCACGCGGTTGGTCAGGCGAGGATTCAAGACAGGATAGTAGAACACACCCTCTACTTGAATGAAAGGCTTCAGGAGATCGGGTTGAAACCCCTCTCCGCCAAGTACAAATTGAAGAATCTTTCTGGTATCGTGAGTTTTGCCTCACCAAGAGCGAAGCTGATCAGCCAGAAATTAACAGAAGCGAAGATCAGCTCTTCGCTTCGTGAAGGATTCATAAGACTTTCTCATCACTTCTACAACACCACCGAAGAACTTGAGGCTGCTATTGAAGTGATCAGGACCTGCAAGCACAAGTAAAGATCAGTTCTTCTTAAGGCTTAAGGTTCCCATATCAAGCTCCACTGTAACTGAGGCACCACCTCCGCCATTTACCTGTGTTTTTGTGATAACTTTGCCGCCGTGCCTGTCAACTGTGCCGGGGAAGTCGGATCTGATCACATCCTGATCTTCCATATCCCATCCGAACGCTGAAATATTCGCCTGAACGTAAGCTTTGGTACCATTTGGGAAAACAAGTTTCACATCACCGGCAGAGTTCTTCACAAAAACTTTTCCGTTATTCGAGGGAGAGAATTTTACAGTGATCTCGCCCGCGGAAGTGCTAAGGTTCGCGTCGGAGCCAAGACTGTTGATATAGAGATCGCCACCGGAGGTTTTGGCTTCAAGTTTTGATGTGGTGGAGCCCACCGATATAGATCCTCCCGCTGTGGAAACCGCGCTGTTACCTTTGAGGGCAACAATATTAATGTTACCGCCTGAGGTTTTAATATTTGCGGTGCCATTAACAGTTCCGGAGACTATGTCACCACCTGCCGTTACAAGTTTAACTGTTCCACCCATGTTCCCGGTGCTGATATTGCCGCCGGAGGTTGAAAAATTAGCTCCACCCGAAATGTTGCCCGTTACAATGTTTCCACCGGCGGTTTTAATGTTCGCCACCCCGGTTACATTTCCCGGTTTAACGTTTCCGCCCGAAGTGTAGGCATCAAGATTTCCGGTAATGCTTTGCGTTTCAATATCACCGCCGGAGGTGTTTAGCTTTACATTTCCGGTAATGTTACCAACCAGGTCTATATTTCCCGCGGAGGTTTTAATATCGAGGCCGTATTGAGCCGGAACCACAACATTAAATTCGATGTCATCCGCCCACCTGCCGCGGTTGCGGTATGAAACCCTTATCGAGTTGCCTTCCTGTGTTATCGTCAGGTTCTTGAAGTTCTCTTCTTCGAGTCCTTTCACTTCTATAATCACTTCATTTCTGCCCGAAGTGGAGATTTTCAGATCTCCGTAATCAGAATTAAGGTATAGAGTGCCGCCCGGGGC
>JAEYUD010000245.1 GCA_023433685.1 Bacteroidota bacterium | reverse complement strand
GTTCCTCACCCACGTTACCAGCGCGTACACCGGAACAAAGGGAAGCAATAACACTCTTATAAGATCAAGGGATTTCATTCATTTCCTTTTTCAGTGGCGAGTAGTGAGTTACGAGTAGTGAGGACTCTAAATCTCATTACCTATTACTCAATATGCACCACTTATTAATAATCTCTCACTACTCACCACTCACCACTAAAAAACGGGTAACAGGTAACCGGGAACGAGCAACTCTACTTAAAAAACGGCACATCCGCCAACTTCTGAACCCGTTCAAATTCTCTTTGAATGTCAGGTATCCGGGCGGCAAGTTCATCCTTTTCCATCTCCGGATCAAGATAAACGGGTTCGGAATAGGCGATCTTAATAAAACTGAACGGGTGAGGAATCTCGAACCTGTCCCAGCTTTTAAGCCGCGACTTCCTTTTGTAACTGATCCCCATCAGGATCAACGGCACACCTGCTTTTTTTGCCGCTACCGCGGCTCCGGCTTTCATCTCCATCGGTGGTCCCTTGGGACCATCAGGGGTGATGCAAACGCTCTTCCCGCTTTTGATCGAGTAAACAATTTCGTTCAGGGCTTCACTTCCCCCTTTTGAACTGGAGCCTCTGACCACAGAGTAGCCCCACTTCCCCAGAACAGAGGCGAGAATATCACCATCTTTGCTCTGACTTGTGAGTCCGGTAAAACCTTTGTTTCTGAACCTGTACCACCCGAAAAGCATTTTTCCGTGCCAAAAGGCAACAACGAAGTTCCTCCCATCCCTTTCAAGTGCCTCAACTGCCTCACCGTTAATCACTTTTTTGATCAGTGAACCACAAACAAAAGTGAGAACTGGATTCAGCACCCTGATGCCGAGGCTCCGCAAACGTGCTTTGCTCTTCTCGCTAAGCTTCATTCAGTATCACTTTGGCTGCTGTCTCAGAAGCAGTGTGTTTCCCGAGATTTTCCCTGATCCGGGCGAAACCGTCTTTCTGTTTTTTCAGAAGCGACGGGTCATTCAGAATCGTTGAAACAGTCGCGGATATTTTTTCTCCGGTAACTTCATCCTGTATCAATTCCGGGGCGATGTTCTCACCGGCAATTATGTTTACCATCCCAAGGTTGCCGATCTTGATCAGACGCTTCCCAATGTTATAAGTCAGGGCAGTTGTTTTATAAATTATCACCAATGGCATATCAAGAAGTGCTGCCTCCATGGTTGATGTACCTGACTTTACAATGCCGAAACCTGCATATTTTTTTATCTCGAACTGATATCCCTTAATCAGTGTGTACCCACCGGGTTTTATTTTGCGGATAAAGTCTTCATCTATCGTGTCCGCGCACCCTACAATGGATTGAAACCCAAATTCCTTCTCAAGTATTTCAGCAGCCTCAAGCGCGGGTTTCAGCAGAAGTTCAACTTCATGTTTTCTGCTCCCGGGCAGCACGGCAAGTATCTTTTTATCCGGATCAAGCCCGAAACGTTTTCTGAACTCTGCTTCAGGCAGGAAGCCGTAACCGGATACCCTCTCTGAAAGTGGATTTCCTACAAATCTTACATTAACCCCGTGTTCTCTGAAAAACTTTTCTTCAAACGGGAAAACCGAAAGAACAATATCGGTTCTCACCTTTAGTTTTTTAACCCTGCCCTGCCCCCAGGCCCAAACTTGTGGAGCTATATAATATACAACCCTGATCCCCAGTCGCTTGAATTTCTTCGCGATGTTCAGATTGAACCCCGGATAGTCGATCAGTACAACTGTTTTTACTCCCCTTTTAACTGCTTCATTGATCAGTATTTTCTGTACATTCAAAATGTACGGAAGATGTTTCACCACTTCTACAAAACCGAGAAATGCCATCTGATTGATATGAAACAGGGCTTCAAACCCTTCCGCCTTCATTTTCTCGCCACCGACTCCGAACAACTCAAGACCGGGTGCACGTGATCTTAAAGCACGAACCAAGGACGACCCATGAAGGTCGCCGCTGGCTTCACCCGCGATGATCATTATTCTTTCAGTGGCTTTGTCAGTCATTTCTGTTTTAGGCCTCAACCCTGCATGTAGAGTTTTTTTCTCAGCAACTCTGCCTGATGTCTCTTTTTAAGCCTCTTTTTACCGAGCATTTCAGTGATACGGGCCTGTACATCCCTGAAATCTTTAAAGGGATAATATGACACCCGGTTGAGTTCACAATACTTCAGCAAGCTCTCTTTCGCGAAGATGTAATCGCAATGAAGTGCAGCGCAAACGTCCGAGTTGCCGTTACCGATGAAGATCGAGAACTCGTGATCACCACTTAACGAAACAACATGATTCCTCTTACAGTTTGCGCATTTGGTGCAATGCTCATCGGTATGCGGATATACCAGTTCAACCTTGCCGTCATGAAATTTCAGATCATTTGAGAAATAAGGGGCATTTATCCCCTCCCTTCCGAAGATGGAATCGATATAAAATCTGAACCCATCGCTGATTACGTAATATTCTATTTTGTTCTCATCGAGGAATCCAAGGAAATCCTTGAAATGATCATCGATCCCGAACCCCTGTACATACTCCCCGATCTCTTCTTCAACAGGGTTTTTAAGGGTTTTCAGCAGCTCATCCCATGTTTCCGTGGCGGTATATTTACCATCCCTGAACCCATAAATGATCTCGTAAGCCCGTTCCCTCTCACCAAATTCAAGAAAAATATTGGCACCAACATCTTTCTTTGTGATCGTCCCGTCAAAGTCTATAAATACCTTGATCAGTGGTGAGTGGTGAGTTGTGAGTGGT
>JAEYUD010000235.1 GCA_023433685.1 Bacteroidota bacterium | reverse complement strand
CTTCCTCAGGTGGATGGTGCGAGAGGATGATCTCGATTTTGGTTTTTGGGCGGAGGTGGGGAAGGAGAATCTGATAATTCCTCTCGATCTTCACATCGCGAGGATCAGCAAACAGCTGGGACTGACGCAGAGGAATGACTCTTCATGGCGTACCGCGTCCGAAATAACTGCAAGATTGAGGGAATTTGATCCGGAGGATCCGGTGAAGTATGACTTCGCGCTCTGCCACATCAGCATGCGGAAAATGGAGTTTTAGCCTATTTTATCTCTTCAACCCCGGCGATATACCAGCCGGTTCCGGTGTTGGCAAGCCAGATACGCGCGTCTTTCAGCACCAACTGCCGGGTGACTTTATTCAGGGAAGCAAGGGTGTTTTTTTTGGTCGACTGATCCATGGAGCCATCCGCTTCGATGAAACTCTTCACTTTCATCAGGTGCGCGCGGTCGGGCATGGTTACCAGAACAGGGGAGCTCCAGGGGTCGAATCTTCCCCTTGAATTAAAGGCGAGGAAAAAGCTTTTATAAAGCGCAAAGTTCACCGGGAAGGATTTCTCACCCGAAACCGAGGCTACAGTTCCACCATTGAAAACAGTGTGAATGAACGGCGTGGCACCTTCAGTTAGAGAGAGCAAGCCCTTAACGTCGTCGAGCGTGCCATAAAGCATAACCAACCTTCCGGTGTTCAACAGCGAAGTAAGCAATGTATTGCTTAGAGCCTGACCTCCAGGTTTATCTTTCGCCACTTCACCTTTTGGGTTTTGTTTGTGTCCTGATGGAACGAAAACAAGTTCCGACATTCTGCTGTCAACCTGTTTTACCCATAATTTCCGGTTCTTCAGGTTCTTTATCAGACCCCGCTTCAGGTACTCGGCATCGAGTCTTTTCTTAAAAAAGCCCGTTGTAACCATGTAGTCCGACTTTTTGAATCCGGAACCCTGGAAAATTTTCAGGTCGTATCCCTTGCTGTCGAACCCACTTGCGACTTTTCTTGCCTCCTGCTCGGTTTTCCCCGACCAAAGCACCACGGTAAAGAGGTTATGTGCAACAACGGGGGTTGTAACGGGATTTAGATCGAGAGGAAGGTCCGGTTTCGAAGTGTCGGGCTTGCTGTCACGCGGAGGGGCATAGACTATCGTTGAAGTGTCTCCCGACTGGGGAAACAGATCGCCTGTGAGAAGCAGCGCACACAATATCAGGAGGAAGTAGCTGAATTTCATAATTTTTTAATCATGACTCCCTAATCTAAAAATTTTTTTCTAATTTGAATTCAGAAATCAGAAAAACTTTTTCCGCTATAATTCAAAAAAAGATGTCACAAAAGCTAAACCGCGAACGGATTGATGTTCAGATAGAGACAGTGGCGATCAGCGATCCGGGTAAAGCCAGAGAGATGAACGAAGATTTTTTCGGTTACCTCTCCGGTGAGTTCGGTTATCTCTTCATTGTCTGCGACGGTATGGGCGGTTCTGCCGGTGGCGAACTCGCATCGAAAACCGCGGTTGATACCATTCTTGAACATTTTTCTGATGTACCGGAGTTTTACACCCCCTACAAGGAATTGCAGGCTGCCTTCGCCCGCGCCAACACCAAAATAAGACGGATCGCTCTGGAAATGCCCGTTTACGAGGGGATGGGTTCAACCGCTGTCTCCGCTCTTGTGATGGACGATCAGCTCTACCTCGCGCACCTCGGCGACAGTCGGGCTTATCTTTACCGTAACCGGAGGCTTTACCCCGTAACGAAGGATCATTCTCTCGTTCAGTCGATGATCGATAAAAAGAAACTGAAAGCCTCGAAGGCTGCCAACCATGAACAGAAGCATATAATAACCAAGGCGCTCGGTCCACGTGAAACCGTGACCGCTGAGGTTTCTGCCCCCATTAAACTTTACAATGGCGATATCCTCCTCCTCTGCACCGACGGCCTGACAAACGAGGTCACCGAAAAACAGACGCGCTCCATCCTCAAAAAAATGTCGCCCGAACAGGCCGCGCAGGCACTCGTTGACGCCGCCAACACCAATGGCGGAAAAGACAACATAACCATTCAGATAGTAAGCATCTCCGGAGTCTCCAACCTTCCCCTCGGCTACATCGACCGGAATCCCGTCCACAAACCCCACAAATACGAAAACCTTATGATCTGGGGGCTCTACGCCCTTATCTTTCTATTGGTTGTGGTGCTCGGGTATATTTCGTTCAGGTTCTTTTTTTAGGTGTTTGGTCCGCCGCGGCGGACCAAACCCTCCACACTATAAATCTCTACACTCTAAACTAATAACTCAGGTATTTTTCTTCGCTGTGATCCAGAAACGGTGGTCTTTATCAAGAAAGACTATGTTGAAAATATGATCCTCAAAGTATCCAATCACGCACTCTTTCCCCTGAATGTGCATTGAACACCATTCGACTCCGGTTGGTATGTGCTTCGGATAGTAAAAATCCGACCTTGGCGGGAAATCGACTTTGGTGTATTGGGTTAATAGTTGTTGAGCCAATGCCTGTTTGACTGTAAACTGATTCAATTCCTTTAGGCGATTCAATGCCAGGGCAAGTAGCTGGTCTGCCTCCCATTCCTTGAAACTCTGCCCCTGATTCAGATCGAGGTCTTTAAAGCTCAGTACTATCAAAGGCTCCCTGCTTCCGGTCTTTAACTCTAAATGCCCGGTTTTCCTGTTGTATGAACCGGTACCCCTCGTCTCGAATTGTTTCTTCTTACTTTTTCCCATACAATAAATCATTTAATTTTGAGTCAAATGTTAAATATGGTACAGCGCCATAC
>JAEYUD010000224.1 GCA_023433685.1 Bacteroidota bacterium | reverse complement strand
ACTTCCCGGCGGCTGGCTTCTATGTTCCCGAACTTTTTGTCCTGAGCCCTTTTCATTAACAGGTTCTTTTCGATCTCCGGTTCAAGTTCCCGTTTGATAAGAGCCATCGACTTGTTATAGGTTTTTTCGACCGCCTCTTCTGAACCGAACTGTCTGATCAACTGCTGGATCTGATAGTTAAGATACTGATCGATCTCGGGTTTTGTGACAATTATTGAATCGAGCACCGCGTAAGCATAGAGGAGTTTCTCCTCGATCATGCTGTTCAGAACCGTGGCTCTGAAAGCAGGGTCTTCCGGGTTTCCACCGCTTCTTTGCGCTTCAAGAGTGGCACGAAGTGTAACCTCACTCTCGAGGATTATATCGTTATCAACTATCGCGGCAATTTTTTCCGCGATGTCCTGTGAAAAAAGTGTTCCTCCTCCAAAAAGGAAGAGGAACACTAAAAGGGCTTTTTTAAGCATTAAATATTTTCCGGGGGTATGTTTTTAATTTTTAAAGGCATCCTGAAGCGAGTCATAGAAGTAGACAGGTTTATACTTCGATTTCAGGGAGTTGATGTAAACTACCTCCATCGCTTTCTGTTCCTGTTCATTGTAACCGCTAAGAACTTCAGGTTTTGCTTCTTCGTAGGTCTTTATCCGGCTTTTATCTTTTTTGTATACTTTAATTATCGAGAAGCCACCATCCATGCTGAAAGGAGGGGTTATGTATCCCTCTGAATATTTATTGGCTTCTTTATAGAGGTTATTAAAGTTTACATCCTGAATCGAATGTTTACCCATTTTCCCTCTCATGTTGCTTCTCTCAGTGTATTTCCCGGCAAGAGAGTCGAACGGTGTTCCGGCAAGCGCCTGTTTGTAAATCGCCTGGGCAAGTGAATCTGTCTTCACAAATATTTCTCCGAACTCAACCCTGTCGGGCCACACATAACCGGACTTGTGCTCATCATAATATTTCGTGAGGTAGACACTGTCGTTTTTAATCTTGTTCCAAACCTCAAGTTCCTGAAGTTTGAAAATGTAGATACCGTTCCTGTAGTCTTCCATCAATCTGGCAAAATCATCATTCCGCTGTGGGAGGTACTGCGCGTCGATGGCGAGAACCCTGTCGTTCGCCATTTTCATCGCTCCATCGTTCAGAAGAGAGAAAGTGATTGGCAAATTAAAGAATTCAAGTCTGCGTCCCATGTCAGTAACAAGAGAGTCGAGTGACCACGTTTTATTTTCCATCGAAAATGCCACTGAATCTTTGTAGGTCTCTCTCCAGTCTGCCTGAGAATAACCTTTATTTATCATCACGGTATCGGCTATCGACTCAATCAGGGCAAAAAGCTGCTCATTGGTCGTAAAATTGTATTTATCGCGGGTGTTCTTCAGCATTTCAGCATACTCATTATTGTATCTGATCTGACGATACATCCTTTTCAGGTTCTCTTTGTCCTCTTCGAAAGAAGGATAGGGCTTTGTTTCAGTGACCAATATTAGATGAAGACCATAAGCGGTTTTCACGATGTCAGACATCTGACCCGGCTTCAGGTTGAATGCAGCTTCATCAAACTCGGGGACCATCATTCTTCTTTCAAAGAAGCCAAGATCGCCACCTGCACTTTTTGAACCTGGATCATCCGAATACTGTTTTGCAAGCTCATCGAATCTTGCGCCTGCTTTAAGTTTGCTAAGAACCGAGTCCATCTTCTTGTAGGCATACGCAGTATCAATGTTGCCTTCGGGGTTCTGATAGGCGATCAGGATGTGGCTGGCTCTGATCTGAGGGATCCTCGGGCGCTCTTCGGTAACCTTGATGAGATGATAACCAAATCTCGTGGTAACCACTTCAGGGTAAACCTGTCCGGGTTTTAAGGTATATGCCGCATCTTCAAATTCAGGAACGATCATTCCCGATGTGATATAATAGATGTCACCGCCTTTTTGCGAGCTGAACTCGTCAGTCGAGTACTCAGCGGCAAGCTTCTCGAAACTTTCACCGTTCTTTATCCGTTGCAGAACTGAATCGAGTCTTAATTTAGGCTCTTCTGTATCCGCTGAGTCGGGTCTGGTCATTATGTGACTGACCCTGAGTTCCACTTTGCGTCTCTCCCACATCTGTTTGATCGCGGGTTCGATCAGTTCTTTTTCAATTATATAGGTTTGACCCACCTGTTTAAGATAGTCTTCCAGTTCCCTGTTCAGAGCTGTATCTTTGTCAAATCCCCTCTCGAGACCATCCTGAAGTTTCATTCTGAAGTTGGTATAAACCTCAAGGAAGTTTTTAAGTTTTTCCCGGTCATCCTTTTTTGCGTTTTCAATTCCACCGGAGGTTTTCGCGTAAGCTCTTTCAAACTCTGAAAGGTCAACCTTCACTTTTTGGTTATTGGAACCGGTAAATTCGGCAACTGTGACTCCTCCTCCACCAGAGCATGCAGAAAGAAAAACCGCAGAAATGAGAGGTAAAATTAAAACCCATGTTTTTTTGAACATCAATGGCTCCCGATTGTTAAAAGATAACCCGGTAACTTTCCGGGATTTTTCATCTGTTAATGGATAATTGAATTAGTTTGTAATCTTAAAATTTTTCCAACAACAATTTTACCGATTCCACTAAAGAAAATCAAGGTTATTATTGGTTACCTTGCCAGTACCACTTTAATGACTCCGGTACCTTTTTCAGATGATATCTTTAAAAAATAAACACCCGAATTGATCGATCCGGTAGAAAGATCAAAACTATGCCTTCCGGCGGCATACTGCCGTTCGGAGAGAGTCATCACCTTCTCACCCGCGGCGTTGTAAAGATCAAATTTGACCACCGATGCAGTGGGAATCTCAAAATCCACCCTTGTACTGGGGTTGAAAGGATTTGGATAATTTCCGATTATTTTCATTCCTGAAGGGAGCGAAACCTCATCGTGAATTCCGACAACAGGAATGGAGTTAAGTGCAGCCAGACCATTGATCATACCCCAACCGTATTCACGGTTTGGGCTTAGCGAATTGCTCGCTGTCGACTTCAAAGCTTCCGCAAGCTGCATTGGTGTGATCCATGACCTCTGTGAAAGCACAAGTGCTGCCACTCCCGCTGCCAGGGGACATGAAAAAGATGTACCCGATGCAAGACCATATCCGTTTGCCGTCCAGTAGCTTGCAACCCTTACACCCTGACCCATTGCCATAATGTCCGGTTTAATTCTACCGTCAGAAGTGGGTCCTACACTTGAAAAGTATGCCCTTGAGCCTGAATTGTCAGTTGCACCCACTGAAACAACGCTGTCACCATCGGCGGGTGCGCCAAGAGTGTTGTGAGTGGCATTCATCCCTTCATTTCCCGCTGATACAAAAACTGCTATTCCCTTCCCGACCGCGAGATCGGCCGCAACCGTTATACGGGCGGTATTGCCGTCCATGTTCTGCCAGGTGTAACTCTGGAAAGGAGGATCATATTCAAGGTAACCAAGTGACGAAGTTACGAGATCAACTCCTATGCTGTCTGCCCACTCCATTGCGGCAATCCAATTGTCTTCTTCAACCGGCGTTTCAGAGTCTGTGTTTTCAGTTTTCGCGAGAAGATATGTGGCACCATAAGCGGGCCCGATCAAACTCCCGGGTTTGTAACCCGCGATCGCTGAGAGAACGTTTGTTCCGTGGCTTCCCTCTCCCATGTCAAGACTGTCGCCAACCCCGGGGTCACCATTTACAAAGTCCCATGTCGCGCGGATGTCAAGCTGAGCGAACGCCTCATGATCAAGGCGGTTAAAACCGGCATCGAACACTCCAACCATAACCCCCGTTCCGGTTATACCGAGATTATGAAGCGCGGGCACCTGCATCAATTGGTTTTGTGTCAGGCTTGGCCCGTAGTCGAGATCATAAATCGCGTCAGGCACCCTGAGGGATTTCTGATTGTTTTGGGCTTCGACCACTCCATCACTCTGATATCTTTTTGAGTAACGGGAAACAAGGTCAAGGTTTTTAACGAAGTGAAGCGATTCAATTTTTTTAATATCCGTTTTAGCCACTTTTAGACTGACACTGTTCAACCACTTCGACTTCCCTTTTATCTTGATCCCAAGAGCTTCCAGTTGATCAATGTAGCCCTTGTAAACAGGGAGATCGGAGGCATCAAGAATGCGATCTTGTGGAAGGTATTTCATCCTTCTCTCTATTGAGCGCTTCGAAACCACACTCTCCGGTTTGGCGAGAAGTGCTTCTGTGGCGGGTCCTTTATCTGTAAAGAAAACCCAACAAATCAGGGAGTCTTTATCCGACATTTTTCCAAGAACCCCGAGCATTGAGCTGGAGAGTTTTGAAGAAGTGTAATTGCCCTGAAAAGATAAAACAGCGAGTAAAAGGAGGGGCAGAACGGGAATTTTTCTCATTTGATCAAACTTATTTTATGAGTAAGAATTTTTTCGCCAGTGTTCAAGACGACGAAATAGTTTCCGGAGGCAAGGTCGCTCCCGGTTATCATTATTTTACTTCCACCGGCAGGAAATGTTCCCTCTGCGATCTCGCGGACAAGCCTGCCCGTACTGTTAAAAAGTGAGATTTTTACATATTTTTCAGTTGGTAACGAAAAATAAAGTGATGTTGAAGGATTGAATGGATTCGGGAAATTCGTTACTAAATAACTCTCAGGCAGTATGTTATCCTCACCATTAACCGATGAGGGAATGTTATTAAGAGCGGCCACGGCATTCATTATACCCCAACCCATAAACCTGTCGGGAGTTGTTGACAGGGAAGCCGTGTTACGAAGTATCTCCCTGACCTGAACAGGATTTAAATCCGGTTTCTTCTGAAGCATCATGGCACCAATTCCTGCGGCAATCGGGCACGCAAGTGAAGTTCCCGATGTGATGGTGTAAGAAGTTCTGCTCCCGGGAGCAGCAGCATAAGTTGAGCTGCCGACCGCCATAAGATCTGGCTTTATTCTACCATCGACCGTTAGCCCCACACTGCTGAAACTTGACCTCTGCCCTCCGGAGGTGATAGAGCCTATCGTGATAACTGAATCACCATCAGCAGGTGCCGCAAGGGTGTTGTGGGTGTCATTCATTCCGTTGTTACCGGCACTGTTAAACACTAATATCCCTTTGCCGACTGCCAGATCCGCGCCTTTAGTGATGCGGGCTGTATTTCCATCCATATCCTGCCAGGTGTAACTTGTAAACGGGGGATCAAATTCAAGGTAAACCAATGAAGTGGAGGTGACATCCACACCGATCGAGTCAGCCCATTCAGCAGCAGCGATCCAGAAGTCTTCCTCGGCAGGGGTTTCCGTTTCTGTATTCTCGGTTTTTGCCAAAAGATAGGATGACCTGTAAGCAGTGCCTATAAGTTTGCCCGGCTTGAAACCCGCGATAACCGAGAGGGTCGAGGTGCCATGGGAGCCGCTGCCAAGTCCACCATCACCAACGTCGGGGTCGCCATTAACAAAATCCCATGTGGCAACAATTCTTAATGAGTCGAAAACCTCATGCGCGAGATTATTGAAACCGGCATCCATCAGACAAACATAAACCCCTTCACCATTGAATCCCATATCATGGGCAGCGGGGATCTGCTGTGGCTGCAACTGTGACAATGACTGCCCGTAATCCAGAGAAGTGGTGGAAGTGGTGCCGGTGGTGTATGGCTGATTATCCCGGGCATTCCTGCTCGATGCGATGCCCTTTGCAACAGGTGAGATAAACTTCACGAAAGGCATCTCAGCCAGTTTTACGAGCCCGTCACGGCTGGTTGAAATGGTGATCGAGTTGAACCACTTCGATTTTGAAATTATCCTGAATCCGGTACCCTCAACCGCGTCAAGGTAGGGTGCCCAAAGGGGAAGATCTGTCTCATTTACCGCGTCTCCCCTTTTTAGTCTTCTCTCAATCGACCGTTTGCTCAGAAAGAGTTCCGGGGTTGGAAGCAAATATCTGTTACCGCCTTTGTCTGTCAGGTCTACCCATACTTTCACTTCACCAGTGCTGCCGGAGGCCATCCAGGCATTTAACCCGGAGGAATACTTGCCTACGATACTCGCCTGCGAATAAAGAACTACCGGTAACAGGAGCAGAAGAGATAGTTTAAATTTCATTTTACTTTTGTTCCGCTTTTGATCGAACTATCAACTTCTACAACGTTTAGACCTCCGTCGGGAGTTTCGACAGCGAGTATCATGCCTTGCGACTCAAGTCCCATAAGCTTCGCCGGTTTGAGGTTGGCGACAACCACCACCTTTTTGCCGATCAGCGCTTCCGGTTCATACGATTTGCCAATCCCGGCTATAACCTGTCTTCTTTCTCTCCCAAAAGAAACCTGTACACGTAAAAGCTTGTCACTTTTTTTCACCCGCTCGGCTTCAACAATTTCCGCCACCCGCAGATCGGTCTCAAAAAACTGATCGATCGAAATGGGTTCAAGTTTCTCAAAATCCGCTTCGATCACCTGTTCCGGGGCGGTTTTCTGTTTCATCTCTTCGATGGTCGCATCTTCGATCTTTCTGAAAAGAATTTCGGGAGCGCCAAGCTCCTCACCTTCCACCAATGAAAGGCTGCCGCTGTTCATCCATTCACTCGAACGTTTATTGAGCATTTTCAATATTTTCCCGGAGGTCTCCGGAATCACGGGCATAAACAGCACGCCAAGAGTGTAAATGGTCTGTAAACAGAGGTGAAGGGTTGTTGAACATCTCTCCCTGTCACTTTTAAGTGTTTTCCATGGCTCGGAGTCGTTAAAATATTTGTTCCCGGCGCGCGCGAGATTCATTATTTCGAGAGAGGCGTCTTTGAACCTGTAAAGTTCCATCAGTTCAGCGATCTTTGAGGGATGACCTTCGAGAAGGTTCAAGAGCTCATCATCCCTTTCGTCAAGGGAGTAGAGGGCGGGAACCTTCCCTTCAAAGTTCTTGTGAATGAACGTAAGGGTTCTGTTCACAAAATTCCCGAGTATGTCCGCGAGTTCATTGTTGTGCTTCGCCTGAAAATCTTTCCAGGAGAAATCTGTATCGCGGTATTCAGGCAGGTTCATCGTAAGGGTGTACCTCAACGAGTCGGCTTCGAAATTTTCAAGGAAGTCGATCACATCAATGCCCCACTTCCTGCTTTTCGAGAATTTCTTTCCCTCAAAATTAAGAAATTCATTGGCGGGTACATTCTGGGGAAGCACAAACTTGTCGAAGTGCCTGTCGTTCCATGCCATCAGCATTGCCGGGAAAATGATAGTATGGAAAACGATGTTGTCTTTTCCGATGAAAGCTACATATTTTGTATCGGGGTTCTGCCAGTAGTCTTTCCAACCATCTTCTTCACCACGTTGTTTGAAGAGTTCCTTGGTAGCTGAAATATAGCCGAGAACGGCTTCGAACCAGACGTAAAGCACTTTGTTTTCCACCCCTTCAATGGGAAGCTTTACCCCCCAGTCGAGGTCGCGGGTTATTGCCCTGTCCTGCAGCCCGGCAGTGAACCAGCCTTTACAGTACTGAAGCACATTCTCCTTCCAGCCGTATTTGGCATCCATCTCCGAAACATATTTCTCGAGCCTCTCCTGGTATTTGCCGAACGGAAAAAACCAATGGGATGTCTCTTTTAATTCAGGACGCTCCCCGGTGATTTTACTCACGGGATTTACAAGTTCGGAAGGATCGTAAAGCGCTCCGCAGTTTTCACATTCGTCACTTCGGGCACTCTCATTTCCACATTTGGGGCACGTGCCTTCAACATAACGGTCGGGCAGAAACATCTGGCGTGACTTGTCATAGAACTGCATCGATTTTTTTTCAACGAGCAATCCGCTGTTGTAATAATCGAGGAAGAAGGCAGTAGCGGTTTTGTGATGTTCGATGATGCTTGTTCTGCTGTAAATATCGAAACTCATCCCGAACTTTTGGAAAGATTCCTTGTTGATAGTGTGGAATCTGTCGATAATAACATTGGGGCTGACCTTCTCGTTGTCAGCGGTTATGGTGATCGGAACACCGTGTTCGTCCGATCCGCAAACAAAAATAATATCGCGGCCTCTAAGGCGCTGAAATCTCACATATATGTCCGCCGGGAGGTAGGCTCCCGCAAGGTGCCCAAGATGGATCGGCCCATTGGCATAAGGAAGTGCCGCCGTGACCAATATCTTTTCTTGACTCAAAATCTTTTCCATAAAATTGTTTTTAAAAACATTAAATATACTCATTTTTAAGCCAACCCTTTAAAACAAAAAGGCTGCCTCATTTGCATGAGGCAGCCTTTACGGAAACTTGTTTTTAAGGTTTAATTCAGTACCTTGAACTCAACTCTTCTGTTCATCGCTCTTCCTTCCGCGGTGCCATTGTCGGCAACCGGAACGGATGAGCCATACCCGTGCGTAGTGAGCCTTGAGGCTTCAACGCCTTTTTCAATAAGGTAGGTTCTAACTGATTCGGCACGTCTCTGAGAAAGCGGCTGGTTGTTCGATTCACTTCCTACAGCGTCTGTGTGTCCGCCAATTTCAACCATCATACCGGGGTTTGAAAGAAGTATCTGCGCGGCGTGATTCAGTATCGGATAAGATTCAGGACGAAGTTGAGCGGAACCGAAATCAAAGTTTACCCCGTAAAGTACCCAGCTCTTTGTCTGGTCTTTACCCGAGTATTGTTTTATTAGATCTTCGATCTTGTTGTAATCGATAGGATCGTTCTGGTACTTTTTCACGATCTCTTCGATCTTCGCGTAATCAACGGGTTCATACTTTGAATCGGGTTTGTCGTCTTTAGCAGGTTCTTTTTCTTTGTTCTTGTCATCCTTGGCTACAAGATCCTGATCCTTGGCAATCTTCATGCCATCGTAGACTGGAATTCCGGTGGCTTTACTGCCCCTGTCCAGGTACATGTTAAAGCCTACACTAAAGGTCATCCAGCTGTCGTACGGTCCACCAAGGAACCCGCCAACAGGAGAAGACATATCGATCAAACCATCAAGCCTGTCGTGTGAAACTGTGAGGTAGCCAACTTCGGTGGTCAGCGACCAGCTTTCGCTGAAAGGCTTCCAATCAGCCCCAAGAATGAGGTTGAAACCGTAATCAAGTTGCCATTCACCATCCTTGATCGACTTTGAAACGGGTTTATTCACGGCATAGCCGTAAAGACTTCCACCCATACCGATGTAAGGGGTAACAGGTTCATAAGGGAGGAATTTGTAAAGAACATCGATCTGACCATTCGCCACATCCGTACTCTGCCCCTTCTGTGATCCGGGTATATGGTTGTATGAAGGTTTGAAGCGGATGGCTACATATTCGTTGAATTTCTTGGAAATGAAGGCGTATCCACCATATCCGAATTCCTGTCCGAGCTCATCAGTACCGGCGAAGCGTGGATACACAAAACCCAGACCCCACTCCCAACTGTTGGAGTAAACTGGAAATCTTTCGATAAGGGGAGGAGTTTTGTCTTTCAGATTGGCTCCCGGGAAGTATTTACTCTTTGGACCAAATCCGAAATTATAGAGAACCCCGAGCCCAAAGTTCATGTATGAATCACGTCTGCCGCCAAGCATGCCGCCGATCGGTCCGTTTGTTCCATCAAGTCGGTCATTGGTCATGGAGTGGTAGCTGATCTCTGCATTGAGGTCCCAACCGCTGGCGATAAGATTTTTGAAGATGAGACCAAATCCGAGGTCTGTGGTATAATCAAGTATGGTTTCGGCTTTGCCGTCAACCGGTTGATTCATCTTCTGCGCTATACCTGATATACCTAATGTAAGATACGGGCTAACGCTGTATTCCGGAATGAAATAATAATTCAACGCAAGTGCAACTCCGAACAGGTCGGAACTGCTTTTTAATTTGGATTGTGACTCCAAATGGGTATAAAACGGCTTTGCCCTGAAACCAACATGCTCTGACATATCGAGCTGGAGACTGGCATAACCACCAAGATTAAATTCTTTTCCACCGGCATCCGTGCCTATCAATCTGGGGTAGGTTGCCCCAACACCAAATCTCCACTGATCAGTGTAAACCTGGCCAAATGTCTCGACTGACAGGATTAAAAAAGTTACGGTCAAGAGAAGTGATAGTCTTTTCATTCCTGAATATTCCTATTTTTATCAATTCAACACGCTAAGTTAGTTAAATTATTCCTTCAAAAAAAGAAAAATCGCCTGTTTTTGAAAAAATTAGTGAATCCTAAGTTCTTTTTATTCATGTAATTATTTCATTTACTTAAACAATCGACAACAGTGGCGAAAGGGTTCCTGAAAATGGAAGGTTTTTTTCTGTTTCTGAAATTTCTGTATATTTGCCTTCTAAATTTTCGGGGTGTAGCGCAGCCCGGTTAGCGCGCTTCGTTCGGGACGAAGAGGTCGAGAGTTCAAATCCCTCCACCCCGACCAACCAATCATAAATATAAATTTCATGGCATCCAATCATTCCTTCGATATAGTATCCGAAGTTGATTTTCAGGAAGTGGATAACTCCGTTAATCAGGCTTTAAAAGAGATCACCCAACGATACGATCTTAAAGATTCACACACTACTATTGAGCTTTCTAAAAAAGACAAGAGTATTTCGATCCACTCTAAAGACGACTACGCACTTAAACAAAGTATTGATATTCTTCAGACAAAGTTTATCAGAAGGGGTATGTCGATCAAGGTTTTGAAACTGAATGAAGCGGAAACAGCTTCGGGTGGCACACTTAGAATGAAGATCGACCTGAGAAGCGGCATCTCAAAAGAAGACGCTAAAGAGATCACCAAGCTTATCAAAGATTCGAAGTTAAAGGTTAACGCGCAGATACAGGATGAGCAGGTCAGGGTTACCGGCTCCAAGATCGATGATCTTCAAGCTGTTCAACAATTGATAAAAGACCAGGATTTCCCTTTCCCGGTTCAGTTCGTCAACTACAAATAATCCACACCAGATCTTTCAGCGCCTGCCGCTGAAGAAATTGTCCGACTTTTCAAGTTTAAGGTCCTGCAACTGCGGGGCCTTTACTTTTATCTCAAATCTGTAGCCTGTATATGTTCCCACGGGATTCCACACAAAATTCATTATCCAGCAGTGCAGATCGCGACTTACAACTATTTGCGGCGCGGCGAAATCTTTCTGCTCGAAATCGTAACTGCCACTCAACGAGAACTTCCAGTATTTTGTAAGATTAAAATTCAGATCAGCGCGAAGAGTTGTATACTTCAGCACCTGAATTGGCGTTACCCTGTTTTCGTTATAATTGAATGAAACATTTAACGACCAGGGAATTGAGAAATCGGGGTCAACTTCAGCATAAAGCCCCTGATAGTTCCGGTTCTGGTAAAACACCTTCTGCTCAACCTGAGATGTGTCTTTCGAGCCCGCTTCTTTCGACCTGTCGGCTATCAGGGTCATTGATGCAGAAAAATTAAAATTGCGCATCCTGAGAAAACCTTCACCCTCATTTACCAGGAGCTTGTTCAGTTCACGGCCATTTGCATCCCAAACATAAGGACTGAAAACAGCCGAGCCCGAGAGACTCAGGAAATCAAGCACCTGCGTTCTGTAATCGAGGAAGAGGTTTGAAAGCCTCAAAGAATCGGCAGCGAAGTTGTATGAGATACCCGCGTTCAAGTTCAGAAGCTGTATTTTTTTTTCTTTGGAAGTGGTGTCGTTAAGATCCGGCCTGGTCTTTATTTCGAAAATATTTGAAATACCAAGCCGCATGTTCTGCTGCTCACCGGTGGAGGCACCTCCAAATATTTCCCGTTCGAACCTGTTGTATTTTACTGCCTTACCGGTCGCGTCTATATAATATCCGAAATATCCCCACCCCTCAGCTGAGAAATCGGGCTGAAAGTCGTAACTCATAGTTGGAATGAGAGTATGCCTTAAAGATGAAATTCCAAAGGTATTTATGGGGAAAATCCCGTACAGTTTTGTTGTAGCCGAGAGCCCCACCCGAAACGTTCTCACGAAACCAAGCCTCTCCACATCATTCGTGACTATCGAGTCTTTAACCCCGTTCGCTGCCATTATTGAGTAATTGTAAGAATTTATCATGTCAGCGCTGCTTCCCGAGGGCACATAGATCGAAGTACGTTCGATCTGCTTGTTGTACCACAGCTCCTGATAACTTACATTCGGAGTGATATTGATATAACCTATCTTTGGTGAAAGTGAAAGGCTGATGCTGTGTCTGATTCCACCCCTTACATCCAGAACTCCATCAGTACTCCTTCTGTTGTTCTGGAATTGCCCCGAGTAACTTATTCCGAGTTTCTCATACCAGGCTTCATCAGACTTGATCTCGTCACTTCTGAATGGATAAAAAACCGATTTTGTGAATGAGATGCCCGGCAACACTTCGCTTATGTTCCCGCTCTGCAGCTCCTGTTCCCTGCTGTATGAAGCACTAAGACTGGCTCCGAGGCTCTCGAAGTTCTGAAAGAATGAGACGTTGGAATAAATATTGTTCCGTAAAAGGTCATTATAATTCGAGCTGTTCTGGCGAATATAATCACTTGAAAGGAACTCGATATTGGCGTCGATCCTCGAGTCGGGGGTAAGTGGCTGATTGTGAACCCAACGGAGCCGCCAGTTCTTCTCATCCGTCCTGTCAGGATCCGTGCTCTCACCCTGATTCAGGTTCGAGTAACCCGCTTCAAGATAACCTGTAAAATCGTATCTTTTCACATATCTGAAACTGCCGTTAAGCCCGAAACCTCCCCGTGTGTAGTAGTCGCCGGTGAGTGTAAGATCAAGATAATCGTTGATAGCCCAATAGTAACCAAACCGAGAGAGGTACCTCCCGTATCCGGTCCGGCTTCCGAACGCCGGAGTAAGAAGCCCCGATCGTCTCCCTTTCTCGAGTGGGATCACGGCAAATGGCAATGGCACCGGGAACGGAACACCACCAAACGTGAGCCAGATCCACTTCCCTATCAGCTGATCGTCAGGGATGACTTTCATTTCAGTGCATTTGAACCCGTAGTGTGGCAGTATATGATCACAAGTGGTGTAAAATCCTCCCTCAACGAAGTAGTTTTTATCATCAAGTTTTTTGATCTTCACGCCTGAATAAGAGGCTTCCTGATTAACGGTGGAGGCGTAGGTGATATACCCTTTTTTAGTCTTGAAGTTGTATTTCATCACATCACCAAGATACTTCTCTTTGCCATCAACCAGTTCAGGAAGCTGCCTTTTTAGCTTGAATCCCGCGCTGTCTATCTCGGTTCCGGAAGCGTCCACATTCGATGATTCAAAATAAACTATGATCGTTCCGCTTTTCAGTTCCGTTGACCTGTACTTGATCACTCCCTTGTTATATATCTCCATCCGTTTCTTTTTTGTAAAAAAGAGGATGGAATCGGTGGCTGAGGAGTAGATCAGGGTGTCGATATCACTCTTCTTTACCGAATCTTTCTTAATAAGCGAATCTACCGGGGCAATAATTGAATCAGGTGGGACTGTGTTATTGACTTGAAGAAAAAGACGCGGTTCACCCATGACCTCCGGAGAGAGGAGAATGAATAAAACAATAATTCCGGCTAAAAGAAACCCTCTCACGTTAGAGGATCACTCCCCCTCTGAAAGCCGGATCTTACCGACCGACTCCTCGATCTTCTCACCTATCATGTGAGCAACCCTGAGAGCTTTCAAGCCGTCTTCACCGGAAACAACCGGCTCGGCGCGATCGGCAACCGCCTTGATGAATAGCGAGAGCTCATACTCAAGCGCGTTAACTTTGGGGGCTTCCGCCTGCTCGTAAACTATGCTTTTCGCGTTTTCACCTACACCAATGGTGCCAAATGAAAACGCCGCGTTTGTCTTGTCACCGGGTGAAACGAGTCTGTAGATTTCAGTGGTGCCTGTATTAAAATCAAGTGTGATGTAATTGTCTTTCTGGAAGAGCCTCATTTTCCTCATTTTCTTTTGGGAAATGCGGCTCGCGGTTACCACTGCCACCGCTCCGTTAGCGAATTCCAAACGGCAGTTGGCTATATCAGTGGTGGGTGAAACCACGGCAATTCCTGAAGCTTCCACTTTCACCACTTCACTTTTTACCAGACTGAGAATAATGTCTATATCGTGGATCATAAGATCAAGCACAACGGCAACATCCGTCCCCCGGGGATTGAACTGGGCAAGACGGTCGGTCTGAATGAACTTGGGATCAAGTTGGTACCCCTCAACAGCGAGGATGGCTGGATTAAACCTCTCAATATGACCCACCTGAATTATCTTCCCCTTCGACCGGGCAAAAGCCACAAGTTTTTCGGCTTCTTCAATGGTGGCGGTAACCGGTTTTTCAATGAACACATCAAGTCCGGCCTCAAGGCACTGCATTGCCACTTCATAATGCGCGGTGGTTGTTACCGCTATCGAAACCGCTTCACATTCTTTGGTGAGGGATTCGATGGTTTCAAAAACTTTTACGCCATACTCTGAAGCGCACGCGCCTGCTTTTTCGGGAGAAGCGTCATAGACACCTGCCAATTCAGCCTGATCAATATTCTTTAACATCTTGACGTGCAAACTGCCAAGGTGGCCGGTGCCGATCACACCTGTCTTTATTTTTTTCATGATTGAGATTCGAATATGGTTGAGGAAAGAGATAAGAGAGATTCAGGGGCGTGAACGGTACCTGACTGTCCACACCCTTTGATCTTATGAATTGATTTTTTCACAGACCGTGTTTCCCTTCCCGGGGCTCTGGCGATCATGTGACTTCTTGAAAGCGAGCCGGAACTATTGTTCCTGTATCTCGACACACTTAATGGATGGATAAGGAATGAAGATCCGGACCACTTCGCCGTTCTCACGTTCATTTTTCAGAAGCAGACCCTCTTCGTATGCGCCTTCCAGTTTTCCCATTTTGAAAACAATCTCATACACCGGCTGATTTGAATAGGTATCAGCAACGAGACCATAGTTTTCAAACATGGTGACATGGAGCGATTTTCCTCTGAATTGTGTCCAGTCAAATTTCATAGATCAAAAGACTCCTATTTAAGCAAACTTTTTAATAACAAACATTTAATATAGCAAATGTTGGGGTTCTCCACAAAACGATTAAGGGTCAATTGGCGCCAAAATCACGTTTTTACCTGAAGCTTGTCTGGTCGTCAAGCCAGCGCATTACCTTGTCGACCGCCTTGTGATTTGAGTGTTTCTTTTTTACCTCAATGTTGTCATCATAGAGCCTGGCAAGTTCGGCACCCACAATAAATACCATGTTGGTGTAATATATCCAGAAGGCTATCACGATAAGCAAAGAGTATGTGCCATATATCTGCCCAAACGAAGCAATGTTGTTGATGTAGTAACCGAAAGCGAACTTGGCAAGAATCCAAAGTCCGGAAGCGATTAAAGCTCCAAGCAAAAGCGATATCTTCCGTATCTTTTTCGCCGGAACGATCCTGTAAAAAAAGTAAAACAGGATAAATATTGAAAGAAAAGAGACGGCTATGGTGAAGGTGTCTTTCAGGAAAACTGAATCCAGTAGCCCAAGAAAGGGCATCTCCATCGCTACTTTTTGAACAACAACAAGCATCGGGATGATCAGGAATATCGCGAAAAAGATCACGATCATCAAAAGTATCAGGAGAAAATCAAACAGCTTGGAGATGATAATGTTTCTCTCCTCCGGAACGTCAAAAACTGTGTGAAGCACTGTTCTGATGCTCGAAAAGAATCCTGAAGCAGCAAACAGCAGCGCGCTGAAACCGATAATACCGGCTACATTTCTGTATTCAACCAGTTCTTCTATCCTCCCGCCTATCAGCGTCTTCGCGAACTCAGCGTAATCCTGATACGGAATAAGTGCGTCAATGAACGTATTTATCCTCCCTACAAATTCAACCGAAGAGAGGAAATTTCCAAGAATAAAGAACATTATGAGCGTTATTGGTATAATGCAGAGGAACAACGAGAAAGAGAGCGCTCCGGAAAAAAGAAACACGTGATGCTGGTCGAATCTCTCGATAAACTTAAGTATCCAGTTACAGTATACCTTATAAAACCTGTTGGTGAGGTTATATGCCCGGTCACTATTAAACATTTTCCTGGTGAACTCAAATTCACCATCGATCATTTTTCCCAAGGCTGTAAAAAAGGGACCGAGAGTCCTATGCCATAATTTCCTGAAGAGTACCATAATATTTCTTTTTTAATTCTGTCAGATCCAGTACAAGATCATTAACTATAAGGGCGTCGCCGCCGGTTGTTCCAATCGCCCCGACAGGGACACCGTGCTTCATCGCGATCGCTTCAAATTTCTCCCTTTCGGTTCCCGGGATCGAGAAGATTATGCGCCCTTGTGTTTCTGAAAACAGCGCGAAATCCGCCCGTGAACCAAAAAGTTGAACTTCCGCGCCAACAGGTTTGCCATCACCCGTTATACAGCACTCAGCAAGAGCGGTTATGATACCCCCTTCTGAAATGTCATGGGCGGAGTTTACCATCCCTTCCCTGATCACCTCGAGTGTGAAGGCGTGAAGGCTTTTCTCCTTCGGAAGATCACAACGGGGGGGTATACCGGTAACAAGACCGTGAATAACCTTCAAGTATTCTGAACCACCGATCTCCTCATTGTCATCCCCGGCAACAATTATCAGATCACCTTCATTCCTGAAGCTCATCCCGGTTATGTGCTTCTGGTCTTCTATCAGACCAAGCATTCCTATCACGGGAGTCGGGTACACCGCGGAAGAGGGTGACTCGTTGTAAAACGATACATTTCCACCGGTAACAGGGGTTTCGAAGTGTCTGCACGCTTCACCCATTCCGGCAACAGCCTCTTTGAACTGCCAGTAGATCTCAGGTTTGTAGGGGTTCCCAAAGTTCAAACAGTTGGTTATAGCCAGGGGAAGCGCTCCGGTGCAAACCACATTTCGTGCCGCCTCAGCCACTGCTGTTTTTCCCCCTTCCCTCGGGTCGAGGTACACAAAGCGTGAATTACAGTCGGTTTTCACCGAAATGGCTTTGTTTGTCTCCTTGATCCTTATAACCGCTGCGTCAGCAGCTCCCGGACCGACGACTGTATTGGTTCTTAC
>JAEYUD010000208.1 GCA_023433685.1 Bacteroidota bacterium | reverse complement strand
TCGTTATACAGGGCTGAAGGCTGAAAGTTGAGGGCTGAAGGCTGAGGGCTGAAAGTTGAAGGTTGACAGCTGAAGGCTGAAAGTTGAGGGCTGAAGGCTGAAGGTTGAATTAACAGGACGCAGATACACGCTGATTTAACGGATTAACGCGGAAATTAAAAATTTAATCCGCGAAAATCTGTCTAATCTGTGTGTATCCGCGTGCTATCATCTTCCGCTCCGCCTTGATTGGAAAATCAGATTTGGGAAGAATATTAGTTGATTTTACTACTAATTATTAACTCAATATGGATGGTAATTAATGCGAATATGAGCTGAATTCGAACAATTTGAAATAAGATTCTAATAAAATACTACTAACTTTCTACTAAAATATTACTAATTTTCCATGGTTTGTGGATAATAGTTCAAACTTTATGAACCAAGATCCAATGAGGTTTTTTGTTGCTACCGACATTCTCGATCTTTTGATTATTCTTCAATTCAAATAGAAGGTTTCTTATCTTATTCTTCTTCTGATTTTCATCCATCCAATCCGGAAGTTTTGCCCAAAGTAATTTATCAATATCCTCTCTGGTCATGAAGCCATGATGCTTTATTGAAGTGAGGATAAGTGTCAAATAGTAATCTTTATCCAAGGCTTTATTCTTCGAATACTCGGCCTTTCCATTGGTCTGAGCAGAAATTCTTGCAGAAATAATATAGTTGGGTCTTCTTCCCTCTATCAATCCCTTTCTGGAGAGAAGTTTAGCATCCGACTGAGAGATCGGCTTTCTCTTGGAGACATTATCCAAAAGAATCACTTCTTCAAGCGACAAATCCGGATTGCTCGCGAGTAGTCGGGCATAGTTCAAATCAAGAACAGTCCCGGATAAAGTTAATACGACGCGCTTGTTCTTCAGATCGTAATCGGGTAAAGGGAAAAAGCGGCTTCTCTGGTTAAGGAATATTTTCTTAATTCCACCACCAACAGTATCGACCATATTAAGATTGAACATTGCTTCAGCTAGAAAAGGATTCCTGTAAACCTCAGCGGGTGAATCGTCCTCAATAACTCGATGGACCGAACCAGGTATAAAATCCCCAAGGTTGGAAAACACCAATTTGTTCTCAAATTCGACAACATTTATGCGCCCTCCCAACGAGTAGTCTTGATGAGCTATGCAGTTATTTATAGCCTCCCGGATTGAGAACGGTTCATACTGTTCAACCTCATCAGGAAAGAGAGTACCTTCCTTCAAATACCGGTACTTCAGGTTCCGGATCTTGGCGTAGACTTTATTAATCGAAAGTAGAAATGGTACGCCAAAAATTTCGTAGTCTCTCTCGATCCCGTTGGAATCTTTTAATATCCACCTGATCTTGACATCTGTCGGGTTAAGCAAGTGGGTTGATTCATCCCGTCCAAGCAAAATTAATGCGGTCCGGGTAATTTTGCCTTTGAGGGTGAGTTTAGCCTTGTTTAGAAAAGTAACATCGTCCCACCCATCAACTTCAAGAGATTTATCAGGAAACTTGTTTTTATAATTCAGCCGGGCTTGAGAAATTGCCTGTGGATCAAGATCATCGATCGATGCCTCGGGTAAAACAACCGCACTCCAATCAATAGCAGGAGACTGAGCCCTGATCCGTTCGAACTTCTCAGTGCTTAACGCAGTAAGTTCCTCACCATTTCGGGCGTAGTAATGACCCTCGTAGGCGACCGGGATTCCTCTTGGTGCGGGAGGGATCTGGAACATAATGACCCTTCCATCCGGGTGTGCGACTTCGTGAATCTCGATAAAAGAAATTCCATTTGTTGTTTTCTTGGCAATCTCACCTTTGAGTTGGTGGAGTTTTGCAGTGTTTGATCTGAAGTAAGTGCTGACAACCTGCCTCGGACTGTCCCCCACGCCAAAAATCAACCAACCACAGTCCAATCCAAGCAAGTTTGCCTCATTTGAAATGGCAGAGAAATACTTACCTAATATCGTAAAATCAAAATTTTCCTTGGCTTCCTTGAATTCCACTGTCTCTTTCTCTACGGGAAGGCGCAACAATGAATCAAGTATATTTAGGAGGTCTCTTTGGTCGATCATCATTTTTCATTGAAATTAGCAGATTAGATTTATAAAAATCGTAAAAAACCAACAAATATATTTCTAAGGAATATACCCCCTCCGCGTCCTCGGCGTCCTCCGCGGTTTAATACCTAATAACCCATCACTCACCACTCCCTCAATTGAACCTTCCCCGGCGATTTTCGATTTAAATATTTATGAAATTCCACTCGCTGATCCTGATAATTATTGCCTTGGCGGTAAATGCCGCGCATGCCACCACACCTGACTCAACCGTGCGGGTGATGAAGATCGACACCCTTGCCACGGTGAAACCAGGGTGGGCGGGTACTCCGGTGGATGATGACGGCAGGTTCGTGAATCATGAGTTTCCCTCGCAGCAGGATTTCAACGCTTTCTTTCTGTGGCAGGCGTGGGGAAACCCCGAGGCTGAAGCAAAGAAGAATGATACTTTCAGACTTAAAACTGTAAATGCCTCCGCCTTCCTTAAAAGCAATGAGGACGGCATCGTTCTTGTGGGTCACGCTTCTTTTCTCATCAGGATCGGCGGCAAAACAATAATTACAGACCCGATATTCACGGTACCTTCAATTCTTCATGTAAGATATTCCAGGCTCCCATTCAAGCCTGAAGAACTGACGAACATCGACTACATATTCCTCTCGCATGATCACAATGACCACTTCGACCGGGAGACACTTCAGCAGATATACAGGCAGAACCCAAATGTTACTATTCTGACCGGTTTGAGGATGGGTGAACTCCTTTCTGAATGGCTGCCGGGGGCGAGGATACTTGAAGCCGGCTGGTACCAGAAGTATAACCTGAAGGATGATGATCTCTCGGTGGTGTTTCTTCCCGCGCGGCACTGGTCGCAGAGGGGACCGTTCGACCGGAATTACCGGCTCTGGGGAGCGTTCCTTATACAGTCGGGCGAGACAAAGATATATTTTGGCGGCGACTCCGGATACGGCTCACACTTCGAGGAAGTGGGGCAGCTCTTTGGCGAGATCGACTACGCGATGATCGGAATTGGTGCCTACAAGCCGCGTTGGTTCATGCATCAGAACCACACCTCGCCTCTGATGGCATTGAGGGGGGCGAGACTTATGAAAGTGAAGAATTTCATCCCGATGCACTACGGAACCTTCGCGATGGGGGATGAACCACTGGGTGATCCGCCCCGGACTGTAACAGCAGAATACAACAAGCGGAACTACAAATTCCGGCTTCTTTTACCCAATCCGGGTGAAATTATACCATTAAGTGAAAAAAATTCGTCGAAAACTCAGAAATAATTTTAAAAAAGTGCTTGCACATTAAATAATTTCACTAAATTGTAGCCACAGAAAAGAATTTTTAAATCAGAATCAGTTGTCCCCCGTATTGGCAGTTTTTTATATCGTAGTTTTTAATTTCATGTCAGCCCACTCCTAGAAGCTTTCCACCCATAGATTATACATTATCCCGTAGTAGAAGAATGAACATACCTCATCAAATTACACTCGAGCTTGGCTTACGCAGAGATCAGGTAGATGCCGTTCTTAACCTGTTAGGTGAAGGGGCTACAATTCCCTTTATCGCGAGATACCGCAAGGAAAGAACCGGAGGTCTCGATGAAGACCAGCTCCGCACAATTGAAGACCGTCTTTCTTACCTCAATATGCTTGAGGAGAGAAAGGCTGTTATTCTAAACAGCATCGAAGAGCAAGGCAAACTCACAGATGAGCTGAAAGCAAAAATTGAAGGCAGCCTCCGTCTGCAGGAGCTTGAAGACCTTTACCTCCCGTACAGACCGAAGAGAAAAACACGCGGAACTGTTGCCAAGGCGAAAGGTCTTGAACCTTTAGCACTGCACATTCTCGACAATCCCCTTGAAAATGCCACTCTGCAAGACCTTGCCGCCGCCTACATCAATGCGGATCTCGGTGTAAACACGGTCGAAGAAGCCATTCAGGGCGCGAGCGATATAATTGCTGAAATGATCAGCGATGACGCCGAAGTCAGAAAGTCAGTCCGTGAGTACGTCTCAAGCGGATCTTTTGTCAAGTCTGAACGCTCGGCCGATGCCCCTGTTTCTGATGAAAAGAACCTGAAGCTCAGGGCAAAAGGTGAACAGGATGTTTACCGCAACTATTACGATTTTAACATCGACATTACAAAGCTTAAACCTTACCAGGTGATGGCGCTTGACAGGGGTGAACGTGAGAAGTTCCTGAAGGTGCATTTCACTGTTGAACCCGAAGACGCGCACGTCAGGATTAAGGAAAGCTACTTTAAGTTTAAAAATTCAAATTTCGAAGATTTCTTCAGCAGTGTGGTTTCAGATTCCTTCAAAAGGTTGATCTTCCCCTCTATAGAGAGGGAAGTGAGGAACGAACTGGTTTATGAAGCCGGTCAGCACGCCATTGAGGTGTTCGCCGAAAACCTTCACAATGTTCTTCTTCAGGCTCCCCTCGCCGGCAAGATAATAATGGGAATGGATCCCGGTTTTGCTTCAGGCACCAAGCTTGCCGTTATTGATGAAACAGGCAAGTATATTGAGGGCGCTACCATCTACCCGCACGAACCGCGCAACAAAACTGAAGAATCTGAGAAGATTATGCTTCAACTGATCAGGAAGCACAAGGTTGAGGTTATCTCGATAGGTAACGGAACCGCGAGCCGGGAGACCGAGTTCTTTGTTTCTGATCTTATAAAAAAGTTTTCACTTCCCTGCCAGTATATAATAGTGAACGAGGCTGGTGCCTCCGTCTATTCGGCGTCGGAAGTGGCAAAAAAAGAGTTCCCTGACCTCGAGGCATCGCAGCGGGGCAACATCTCAATAGCAAGAAGACTCCTTGATCCACTCGCTGAATTAGTGAAGATCGACCCCAAGTCAATCGGTGTCGGGCTTTATCAGCACGACGTTGATCAAAAGCTTCTGGCGAAAAAACTTGATGATGTTGTTGTAAGCTGCGTGAACTATGTGGGGGTCGATCTTAACACGGCATCTTCGTCACTTCTTACTTACGTCTCCGGTCTAAATAAACGGCTGGCTGACAATATTGTGAAGCACAGAGAAAGCAAAGGCAAGTTCAAGCGTCGCAGTGAGCTTCTTGGCGTGCGGGGTGTCGGAGAAAAGGTGTACGAGCAGTGCGCCGGATTTCTGAAGATCCCTGACGGCGAAGAACCATTGGACAATACATTTATACACCCGGAATCATACGAGGCAACCCACAGGCTGCTGAACATGGTTAACCTGAAGCCTTCGGAGTTGAAGGAAACAGGGGGTGCAATCGATTTTTACCTAAACAAGATTGGTCTTAAGAAGCTATCGCAGCAAATAGAAATTGGTGAGATGACGCTTCAAGACATAATCGAAAACATCAAAAAACCGGGGCGTGATCCGAGAGCGGAATTACCCCCACCAATCCTAAGGAGTGACATAATGAAAATGGAAGATCTGAGACCTGGCATGAAGGTAAAAGGTACCGTAAGAAACGTAGTGGATTTCGGTGCTTTTGTTGACATCGGCGTAAAGCAGGATGGTCTCCTCCACATTTCAAAAATGAAAAAAGGTTTTGTAAAAAACCCGAATGAAGTTGTAGCCGCGGGCGACGTTCTTGATGTAGTTATCACAGACGTTGATCTCGAAAGAAAAAGAATTTCCCTCAGCCTGGTAGACTAACATCTTCATTATGCCACGAAGGCACCAAGGTTCCTTAGTGCCTTTGTGGTTGAAGTAAATTTATTTTCTACCCAGCAGGTGGGTGGCTATGAACTTCATTGAGAGGTTCCCGGCTTCCTGCGCCATTTCGGAATTATAGTCCGGATTGCTCGGGTTGGCGAACGCGTGTACCGCGTCGAACCATTTAATCTCGTACTTTCTTTTGAAGGTGCGGAACACCTTGTCGAAGTTGTTTACCACTTCCCTGTTGATCCAGGTATCTTTTTCAGCGAATATGCCGAGAAGAGGAGCTGTCAGGTTTTTCAGTCTGGCTTTATCCATCTCGGGCATGCCGTAATACATTACGCATGCCTTTGCCTGTTTGCCGAGTGCGATTGCTGCCTGCATCGACCAGCCTCCGCCCATGCACCAGCCGAGTGTTCCAATCTCGGCATTGTTACAGGCGTTCTTTCTGGCTGCCTCGATTATTTTAAAGCCACGGTCTTTATTGACCTCTTTTGAGTAGATGGCAGCGGTATCGGGAGTTGAAGCCACCTTTCCATCATAAAGGTCGAGCGCTATCACGTTCAGTTCAGGAAATGCGGCGGCGTATTTCTCTGCCTCATTCTTGATGTAATCGTTCAGTCCCCACCACTCGTGGAAAACGAAAAGCCATTTGTTTGACTTTTTCTCAGCCCTTACAAAGTAAGCAGTCGATTTCGATCTGTCTGAAAGGGTGAGTGTTATCATTCCACCACGACCTTCAACAAGCGTTGTTGGAAGAGGCGCGGCATGTGCAGCCACGAAATTTGGATCGTTGGAATTTGAGGCGAACATCGCGAGAGCGTCGTTCGAGTGTGTTGCCGTGCTACCGGCTTTGCTGTCGCCGGGCGCGGAGCAGCATGATTCCTGCGCGTAAACTCCTCCGGTAACAAGGAGGAAGGCAAGTACTACAAGGATCTTCTTCATTTGAGATTTCCTGTTTTGTGTGGTGAGTAATGCTCATTAAAAATATCCGGGGAGGCCATGGGCTCCCTCTATAAAGAGAAAAACTTTGTAATTGCCTAAAAAGTTCGTGAAGGGTATATTTCAGCTTGATTTTTCAGTTAAAAGGAATTAACGGCGCGTTTATTTATACCATCTCTTAAACAATCCGGTCAGTAGCCGTCATGTTTCTTTTCAGAAATATCATTGTAACATTTCTCTTGTCGTTGCCGCTTTTTGCCCAGACAACACTTTCGGGCAGGGTGGTCACCCCCGGCGGCGAGCCTCTTGCAGGCTGTGCCGTGTTTATCCAAAAGACCCCACTCGGTGTTATCACCTCACTCGACGGTAAATTCAGTTTCGAACTCCCCGCAGGCAACCACGTCCTACGCGTGCGTCATATCTCGTTCAGGGATACTTCCATCGATGTAGCAACACTTCCCGGAAAGCAGGATACAATTCGCGTTGTACTTACCCCTTCAGACTATCAGGAGCAGGAGTTCGTGGTGGTTGGTGAGCGGAAAGGGATGGAAAAAGAGACCCTGGAAGCTGAAACCATCAGCAATATCCCCACCCTTAATGGTGAAGTGCTACAAACCGTCAGGATCCTTCCCGGTGTGAAAATGAACAATGAGATGACCTCCGGCTACAATGTCAGGGGTGGAAGCTTTGATGAGAATCTGATCTATCTGAATGGATTTGAGATTTACAGGCCCTTCCTTCTCCGTCAGGGGATCGAGGAAAATCAATCTCTTGTGAATCAGGATCTTGTGAACAGTCTCGATTTTTATGGTGGCGCCTTTCCGGCGGTCTTCGGTGATAAAATGGCATCCGCTCTTAAAATCAGCTATGGAAGGAACGGCTCGCCCGGTTTTAGTGGCCTGGTCAGGGCAAACCTCCTTTCAGCGGGGGCAGCGCTTCAATACTCAAACCCGGAACTCTCCGCCAATCTCGCGGGAAGATGGAGTTACCCCAGGATATTCTCAGCGCAGCAGCATACCACGGGTGACTATCGCCCTGACTTCAAAGATGTCCAGCTCGATGTTAACTGGCTCCCCGGCAGCAATCTTTCCACACGTTTCTTCCTTCTCAGGGCGAACAACAAGTATGACCTTACCCCTGCAAACTGGACAGGCCACTTCCGCCTCGACGGTGTGATACAGGGAATTGCAGCCGACTACTCGGGCAGTTCTAATTACTCTTACAACACCACTCTCGCCGGCGGAAATGTAAAATATAAAGTGATGAAAGACCTTCTTGCCGGAGTGAGCATTTCATGGTTCAACATCGCCGAGTCTGAAACACGCGATCTTTACTCCGATATTTTTCTGATACCTGATGCATATTACCCCGAATATCGCGACTACCTTAAAACGGCAACGGAGAAGGGTGAGAACATCCTCGACCTGTCAGTGGTGAGCATCAACCCAGAGATGATCTGGCTCGAAGGGATGCACACTATTAAAGCCGGGGCGGAAATAAAACTTGCCAATCTGAAAAACTTGTTTTTTGAAGAAAAAAGGGAAGTGGGGGTTAACTCGATCCCCGCCGCTCCCGAAATAACTTCCTATTCAATGGGGAAAGACCTGAACAGCTGGTCGGCATTCATTGATGACGACATGGCAGTTAACGAGCGCTTTAATGTAAATGCGGGGCTAAGGTTCACTTCAACCGGTTACAACGGGGAGACTTTTTGGTCACCGAGGGGCTCGCTTGAGTACCGTTTCACGGAGAAATTCAGCGTGAACCTGCGCGCGGGCGTTTACAATCAACCTCCATTCTTTTACGAACTCCGTAATCTCACCCCGGATGAAACCGCGTCACTTAAGTCGCAAAAATCAGTTCACTATATCGCGGCACTGCATTACATTTTTAAAAGAGGTTTGGAGATGCGCGCCGAGTTTTATTATAAACAGCTTGATGATCTTATCCCGGTTGATTTCGACGGGATGAGGATATCGTATGGCAAAACCAACTCATTCGAGGGTTACGCGCGGGGGTTCGATCTGATGCTGCGCGGTGAGATTCAGGAGGGTCTGAACAGCTGGTTCGTTTACGGTTACCTTGACAGCGGTGAGCGCCTGAAAGGGAGCAACGCCGGCTATGAAAGAAGGCTTCTCGACCAGACACACAACCTTCAGATTTTTCTGCAAGACAAGATTTAAAAGCATCCGAACTGGCAGTCACACCTCAGGTTTGCAGTCTCAACCGGTACCCTCTTTCACCCCAGAAGGGTAGAAGTTGGACCCGACGGAAAGAACTATCTTGTGGTCGATTACGGGAAAAGGTGGGAGCTCCCCATTTACATGAGGGCTGATATGGGGCTTTCTGCAAAATTTCAGCTGGCAGAGAAAAAATTCCTCACAATAGTTGCGGAAGTACTTAACGTCTTTAATAACTACAATATAGCGGGTTACTCATGGTATCAGGTGATACCTGGTGTGCGTTCGCCGCTACGTGTGCCACAGATTTTTACGGAAAGATTCTTTAACTTTGGAATGGAATTTTCGTTTTAAATGGTTCACGCGTGACATCAAACAACAAAGAAGTTGAGCTAACCGCACTCTACCCCGACGACGCCGGAGCCCTGGCAGAGATTGCCAACAACCCCAATGTTGCCCGCTTTTTAAGAGACTCTTTCCCCCAGCCTTATACAGTTCAGCATGCAGAAGCTTTCATTAAATTGATGAACGACGGAAATGTGCAATCGGTTTTCGCTGTGAGATTTCAGGGTGAGATCACCGGTATTGCGGGTGTGCATCTTCTCAACGATGTGGAGCGTAAAACATGTGAGATGGGGTTCTGGATCGGTGAACATTTTTGGGGTAAAGGTATTGCCTCAGAGGTGTGCAGGCAGTTGATCCATTTCGCTTTTACCTACTATGATATAGTAAGAATACAAGCCGAGGTGGCCTCTCCGAACAAGGCTTCATCCCGGGTTCTTAGAAAAAACGGGTTCCGGAAGGAAGCCTGCCTCCGCAAAGCCTTCCACAAGGATGGTCACGACTATGATCTCCTTGTTTATGGCTTGCTCCGGGAGGAGGTTTAGGGAGTTTGGTCCGCCGAGGCGGATTGGTCCGCCGCGGCGGATTGGGGTATGGGGTGGAGTGTAGTCCGCCGCGGCGGAGTGGAGTATAGTGTTTTGTCAGTGGCGGGGATTGGTTTTAAAGCACGCGGATACACGCAGATTTAACGGATTTACGCGGAGAAATCACAAACAACTGAATGAGCACATACCGGGAGAAGAGGGTGTGTCAGCAGTGGGTAAAAGGTGCTACACCTAACCCGCGGCCGCGGACTAACACCTAAAAAGGGTAACGAATCCTCGCTACTCACTACTCACCACTGAACTCTCGCTACTCACTACTCACCACTTACCTCTAACCTCTAACCACTAACAACTCACAACTCACCACTGAATCAAACCTCCGCCTGTAACTTCTCCGCCCTGTCAGCTATCTTGATCTGCTCGATCAGTTCGTTAAGGTTGCCATTGATAACGTCGCTGAGGTTATAGAGGGTGAGCCCGATCCTGTGGTCGGTAACCCTGTTCTGTGGGAAGTTATAGGTTCTGATCTTGTCGCTTCTGTCACCGCTTTTAACCATAAGTTTGCGTTGGGCAGCTATCTCTGAGTTCTGCTCGCTCATTCTAAGATCGTAAAGTCTGGCTTTGAGTACTTTCAGGGCTTTTTCGCGGTTTTTAAGCTGCGACCTTTCATCCTGGCATTGAACCACGATACCGGTAGGAAGGTGTGTCATTCTGATCGCGGTTTCAACCTTGTTCACGTTTTGACCACCGGCACCACCTGAACGGTAGACATCGATCTTCACGTCATTCATGTTAATATCAACCGCCACATCCTCAACTTCGGGAAGTACCGCCACAGACGCAGCTGAGGTGTGCACCCTGCCCTGTGCCTCGGTCGCGGGTACACGCTGAACGCGGTGAACCCCGCTCTCCCATTTAAGTTCGCCATAAACTCCCGATCCGGAGATAGAAAGCACGGCTTCTTTCACGCCGCCGAGACCGCCGGCCTCGTTAAAATCGATATACTCTGTCTTCCACCCTTTAATTTCAGCGTATCTCATGTACATTCTTAAGAGATCACCGGCAAAAAGTCCGGCTTCATCTCCGCCAGTTCCGGCACGGATCTCCATGATTACCGATTTGTCGTCGTTGGGATCTTTCGGAAGAAGAAGAACCTTGATCTCTTCTTCAAGCGATTCCTTTTGCTGTTTCAGACCATCGAGCTCCATTTCCGCGATCTCAACCAGTTCCCTGTCGGTTGAATTCTCGAGGATATCCCTTGATTCTTCAAGGTCGGAGACCACTCGTGAATACCGCTCGAACACTTCCATTATCGGCAGGAGTTCGCTTCTTTCTTTGCTGAGGGATATTAGTTTTTCAGTATCGGTGAGGTTTGCTTCATCAGAAAGCTGCTCGTTAATACGGTCGAATTTTTCTTTTATTTTGGTGAGCTTTTCAAAAAAGTTCATGTATTCCTTAAAATTTGCAGTCACAAATATAAGCAATTTCAGGGGAAGGGTGAGGGCACAATGAAGTGAAGTCTATTTTGCCAGACGGATAATTCTAAAAGCTCCCTGCAGAACGAGGTAGAACACCACGGCACCGATAACAAGATCAGGGTACCTGGAATTGCTGAAATACACTATCACACCGGCGGCAATAACACCAATATTGGCGATCACATCGTTTGATGTAAAAATCCTGCTTGCCTCCATGTGAGCACCGCTGTCACGGGAGCGGTTAAGAATTACAAGGGAAGCAGTGTTCCCGATCAGGGCGAAGAATGAGATACCGATCATCTGGATGAAGTCAGGTGTCTCCGTCGGGAGAATAAATCGCCTTACCACTTCAACGAAGCCAAAAACAGCAAGTATGAGCTGGAAGTACCCCGAAAGCCTCGCCACATTTTTCTTCCTTGAAAGATGCGAGCCCACTGCCCAGAGTGCAAGTCCGTAAACCACCGCGTCAGCCAGCATATCGAGTGAATCAGCGATCAAACCCATTGAGCGAGAGATAAGTCCGGTTGCCATTTCAAGCAGAAAGAAGAAGAAATTGATCGCCAAAACGGCGATGAGGAGTTTTCTTTGGTGGTTCTCTACATCCGGACTGTGTTCGCCGGCGATGGATTCATGTTCGATACTTTCGACGATCGAGGAATCAAGCCGGAGTGAAGCAATTGCCTCGTCTATCTTTTCCGTTTCGCCTGTGTGGATTATCTCAAGCTTCCTGCCCGGGATATCGAACTTCATGCTTCTGATCGAATCGAAACCTGTGAGTTTCATTCTGATCATTTGCTCTTCAGAAGGGCAGTCCATTTTGGGGATATGGAAGGTAGTTACTTGAGTTTTTATAATTGCTCCAACAATGAAAAAATTACCTTTCCCAAATGTACGGACAATGCCGGCAGCCGCTGTTGCAACAGACGCCACGACGCAGATGATATAAAGCCGTGAATACAGAGTACCCTGTTGAGGGGTCTTTGTAAGTGTCTCTTCCCTGTTGGCAGGCCTCCCTGTGGAGTGAGAGTATCCTCAGATAATCGGGTCTTTCCCTGTCCAATCTTGACGGGTGCGGATCAGGAATATTGTTTGACTCACGCAATTCAGAGAACCCTGTTAAGAAATTCAAGCAATACAGTGTTGCAAGCCTCCGGATTTTCGAACGGGGCGGCGTGCCCGGCATTTGGTATGATGTGAAACTCTCCGTTCTTTACTTTTTTCATCATCTCCGTCATTTCCGCGGGAGGTGTAAGAGTGTCGTGCACGCCACAGATGGCAAGCACGGGAAGATCTGTCGTCTCAAGGAACCCGGAAGTGTCTGTTCTCCCCATC
>JAEYUD010000198.1 GCA_023433685.1 Bacteroidota bacterium | reverse complement strand
CCCTCGTGAACGATATCAAACAGCCCGGCAGATACGATGTCAGGTTCGAAGCAGCAAGCCTCCCTTCAGGCACCTACTTCTACAAACTCGTTCAAGGGAAGAATTCGGAGATCAAGAAGCTGATTCTTCTGAAGTAGTGTAGAGTATAGAGTGTGGAGTGTGGAGAACAGTCTGAGAACTCATCTCTCATATCTCATCTCTCATAACTTAAAAAAAAGCTGTTCCTGAAACCGGGAACAGCTTTTTTTAATATTTTAATAACATAACAATCAACTTACTGAACCATGCTAATAGTTTAAATTTCGACTCCTCTTCCCATTTATTAACCAAAAGGACCACTATGAGTAAAATCGCGATCAATTTGCTGTTGATCTTGTTAACAGCTATTCCATCGCTGGCGCAGACGAACCCTTCACTGTTCGATCTGAGTTCCGGTTCATATTCGATGACTGCCTGGGCTTCAACCTCACCGGCAGGTACATACCCCGCGAATATGATTTTTCACACATCCAGTACACAAGACCCATTATTGGCAACCCCAATGACCGGAAACTACACTGGCGCATACAATCTGAACACAGGGACACGATTTAGCGGCCAAAACGCAAATGGGTTCTCAATTGTGAATACCGGAACCTCCGGCTTTCTCGGTGCAGCTGTATTAGGCCTTAATGCGACAGGCAGACAAGACATAAAGGTATCTTACACCGCGGGTACCGTTGCTTTGGGTACTCCGACAAGTCGTCTCTACAAAATCAGACTTCAGTATAGAATCGGTACAAGCGGTACTTGGACAGATGTAACAGGGCCGATCGAGTATTCTCCCGGCACGGCTGGTTCCTCCCAGGCTTTTGGTCCGGTTACACTACCGACGGAGTGTAATAACCAGGCGTCCCTATTCGTGCGTTGGAAATACTATTTTGAATCAGGATCTGGCGGCAGACCTGAGCTTCGTCTTGATGACATCTCGGTTACTTCGAGCGCGCAGTCATCCGCCTCGAATTATACCACATTCAGAACCGAGAACATTGAGGGCACCAACGGCTTCGTTGCCAACAGCGAGAAGTTCAACACCACACGCGGGCAGATCAGCTCTTTCGTTACTTGGGACAAGGATTACATCTACGTCGCGTACTCAGGTTCCACCCCGGGTGGACTCCTTACAGAAAACGACAGAGCTATCCACCTCTATATTGATAGTGATCCGAAGCCTGTTGCAACTCAGGGAACAGGAACTACAACGGGTGAAACCTGGAGATGGACACCAACACTTCCTTTCAGCGCGAATTATCATTATGCCTTCAAGACTCTTGACAACACCGAGACAAAAAGGGTATATAACGGCACCGCATGGGAGAACGCTACATTCTTCACCCAGAATTTTAAAAATACCACCACTGGTTACTGGGAGATCAGGATCAAAAGATCCGATATCGGAAATCCCAAACAGATCAACCTGATCGGCTATATAAATGAAGACTGGGACAATTCAGCAACTATAACAGGCGGATTGCCCTCAAATCTTTTTACCGATAACACCACTCAGGGGCCGGTTACTTTCACTTCCAACTTCCTGAATATTTCTTTCATCGACAAAATGACACCGGCAAGCACCTTCACACTGAACAACCATGGCTGGTCGGTCAGACTGAAAGCAACAGGAGGAAGCCTCGTCGATTCAACCCTGATGGCGGGTATGTTCGTTAATGCCACAAATGGTTATGACCTCGGCATTGATCACCCGAAAACGCCCCCGGCACCTTCGAACTATATCAGCGCGGTTTTTCCCCGTTCAAGTTGGACTTCGATGCTTGGGCCTGAGTTTGAGAGGGATTTCAAAGCATATTCCGACCTCTCGGCAACCACATCCTCCTGGGATTTTACAGTAAAATCGGATCTCACCGGAAACATCACCTTGAGTGCCTCATCTTTCGAGGATATCCCTTCAACCTATGGTATCACGCTAAAAGATATTACCTCAGGGACGGAAACAAACCTTCGCGCCGGGTCATACACTTACGCGAACGGGTCACCTGCTTTCACAAGAGATTTCCGGTTGATAATTGGAGTGGCACTCACAAACCCGACTGTAAGCGTGACACCGGTTTCACTCTCGTTTGACACGGTAAAAACAAACGCGACAAAAGACCTCGTGGTAAACATCACCAATACAGGTGATCAGCCACTTCAGATATCAAACATGCTTGTAAGCGGAACAGGTTTCAGATACCTTTTCAACACTACAACCGCGACTCTGAACAAAAACGACACCATTATGAGAACAATCAGGTTCGCGCCTTCGACTGCGGGCCCCTTTACCGGAAAGTTCTACGTTCTCAGCAACGATCCCCTCAATGACACAGTGGAAGTAAACCTCTCCGGCGTTGGCCGCCTCGCGGTACCTGGATTGGTAGTAACCGGTGATTCCCTCTCGTTCGGGAATGTGATCGTCGGATCTTCAGGCCAGGGATCTGTCACTGTTTCAAACACGGGTGGTGACGGCGTTGATCTCGTGATCAGCAACGTTTCACTCTCCGGCACAGGCTCGGCGGCATTTGCTTTCACAGGCTCAACACCCGTGACCATTACCGCGGGTAACTCAGCGCAGCTCAATTTCACATTCACTCCCCCATCGATCGGATACTTTGGCGCGAGCATTTCGATCGCGAGCAACGCTCACGGATCGCCCAAGGTTCTCCCTGTGGGTGGAAGTGGCACCGCTTCAGCTGCATCGAAAAACTTCCCCGGTGGCTGGAACCTGATGTCAATTCCGTTAAATCCTGTATCGAACCTTACCCCCGACGTGCTGGCGGGTATCCCGTTCTACTATCTCTACTCATTCGATGGAAGTGGTTATGTTGCTTCACCGGTCATGAATCCAACCGCGGGTTACTGGCTTGGTATTGAAGCCCCTGCCACCGTAAACATTACAGGTACAATTCTCTCAGGAAGTCAGAAGAGGGCACTTTCGGGTGGTTGGAACCTGATAGCTTCACCGTTCACATCAGGAACAGCTAAAAACGATATCAGAATTCTTCAGACAGGAAATCAAGCGGTTTACACGATCGAAGAAGCTACAAATGCCGGACTCGTTCAGAGAAGCATCTACAAGTTCAACAATTCAACCACTTCTTACGATACCACAACCGCACTCGCCGCGTGGGACGGTCACTGGTTCTTCACAAACACCACCGGGCTTGAGATCAGATACGACCTCCCCTCGGATGGTTTTGTTCCGGAACATGAAGAGAAGAACGGAGTTGAATCAACAAACGATAACTGGCTTGCTACCATTTCAGCCACAATAAATGGAGTAACCGATAAATTCCTCGGTTTTGGAACAAATGTATCGGCAACGAACGGATTCGACCCCCGCTTCGATATGGCGAAGGCACCTGCCTCTCCATCACCAAACTCTGTGCAGACCTGGTTCCAGGTGACCGGTTGGTCGGCTTACACAGAGAGATTCGCGGCTGACGTAAGAACACCTTACTCGATCGATCCTGAGAAATCATGGTCGTTCAAGGTTACCTCAAATGCCTCCGGACTCATCAAGCTTTCATGGACAGAGATACTCCAGCAGATCCCGCAGGAGATCAGGAACAATCACAAGTTCCTCCTTTCAGGTTATGGCATCTCCACGCCGGTGAACATGCTAATTGCAACACAATATGAGTTCAACGCCGCGGCAGGTTCTGTCTATAATTTCGTTATCAACTCCACCCCTGTTGGAATCGATGATGAAGCCATGAACCTTGATTTCAGACTTGCTCAGAATTATCCCAACCCCTTCAACCCTTCGACCACGATCAGTTTCAGCATCAAAGAAGCCGGTCAGGTCACCCTGAAGGTATACGATATCCTCGGCAACGAAGTTTCCACCCTCGTGAACGATATCAAACAGCCCGGCAGATACGATGTCAGGTTCGAAGCAGCAAGCCTCCCTTCAGGCACCTACTTCTACAAACTCGTTCAAGGGAAGA
>JAEYUD010000133.1 GCA_023433685.1 Bacteroidota bacterium | reverse complement strand
ATTCAGGAGAGATGAGTTACTCAAAAGAGATCGAAATTACCGGTGTGCCCGTGGAACTTGCCCTGGGTCAGAATTACCCCAATCCTTTTAATCCTGTTACCGTTATCCGTTACGCGTTGCCCGCCCGTGGCTCTGCCATTACCGGTTTCGTGGAGTTAAAAGTTTATAACACTTCAGGTGAACTGGTTAAGGTACTCGTGAACGGTGAAATGCCGGCGGGGGAGCACACGGTTGAGTTTAACGCTTCTGATCTTCCGAGCGGCATATATTTTTACAAACTTGAGTCAGGCAACACATCACTCACAAGAAAGATGACCCTCCTCAAATAGGAAACCTCTCCAAACCCCATTAAAAAAGCCCCGTCGCTTCTCAGCAACGGGGCTTTAATATTTCAGTATCGGCTAATCCGCCATGACGGACTAATAACTAATAGCTAATAGCTAATAGCTAATAGCTAATAGCTAATAGCTAATCACCTATTTCATCAGCATCATCTTCTTGACCGCGGAATAGTTGCCCGCTTCGATCTTGTAGATGTACATGCCTGACGCGAAGTTTGTCATATCGAAGTTAACGGTGTATGAACCTGCATCCTGTTTCGTGTTAACGATAGTAGCAACTTCAGTACCTGTGACATCGAATATCCTCATTGTTACAGCCGCTGCTTCCGGAATCCTGTAGGAGATCGTGGTTGAAGGGTTGAACGGGTTAGGATAATTCTGATCAAGCGCGAAGGTCATTGGAGTACCAACCTCAACCTCAACAAGGTTCGAGAAGCTTGATGAACCATCGAAATCGATCTGTTTCAGGCGATATGAGTATTTACCTTCTTTTACGCCTTTGTCGATGAAGGAGTAGTTGGTAACGCTAACTTTTGTACCATTTCCTTTTACGAAAGCAACTTCCGACCAGTTACCATTGGCATCTTTTCTCTCGATCTGGAAGCCCTGGTTGTTAAGTTCGGTAGCAGTTGTCCAGCTAAGGCTTACATCGTTCCCTGAAACTGAAGCCGAGAATGCCGCCAGTTCAACAGGAACGATGCTGAGGGTGTTCTTTAGGATTGCACCGTTTGTGCCGACCGTGAAGAGAGCGTAGGTGCTTGTACCCGCATCGTATGACCAGTGCGAACCCTGCAGAGTGGCTGCAGAGGTGTTTTTGGTCATCCAGGTAAGACCTGCATCAGTGGTGATGAAGTTTGTACCTGTGCTACCGAAGATAGCGATACTTGTTGGGCTGATCATTTCCATCGAGTTGAAGCTGTAGCTTCTAGTTGGAACAGAAACCGTATCCCAAAGTGTACCGCCGTTGGTGGTTTTGTACATTCTTCCGGAAGAACCAACAGCATAGCCGTTGTTTATATCTACCATCTTTATATCGTAGAGGAAACCGCCAAAAGCGTCAACAAGAGTCTGAGGTGTCCAAGTAGTTCCGCCGTCAGTGGTTTTGTAAGGAATCGGCTGATAAGAGATGCCGTATCCTTCATTGGCGTTAATCATGTAAGCGCCATACATTTGACCGTTGGAAACTGCAGACAAACCGTTCGACTGACCGGTCCAAGTTGCACCGCCGTCAGTGGTTTTGTAGATGAAGTTTGTAAGTGTGGATGGGGAACTCGCAAAAACCCATCCTGTGGTGGCATTAACAAAGTCAATCTTTCTGAAGGTTGCACCCGCGGGGAGACCGGTCGAAGCGAGTGAATCCCAGGTCGCGCCACCATTGGTTGTTTTGTAGATGGCACTGTTTGTTCCTGAGATGAAACCAAGATTGTTATCAACCATGTCGATCGAATAGAAAGTTGCCGTTGAAGTGGTAGAGAATGGAATAAGAGACCATGTTGTACCACCATTGGTTGATCTTGCAATCTGATCAAAGACTGAATTCGCTACTGTAGGCGCGCCCACGGCAATCACGGTACCGGATGGTCCTGATGACCATGTATCCCACCATGCGCCTGGTTTGGCAAGAGCGGTGTGAGCAGTCGGGGTGGCAGAAGCACCAAGTTTCGACTGGATTAGCCCGAAACCACCTACAGTAACAAGTGAGTCACCTGATGGTGAGAAAACTGTGGCATAATAAGTACTGGTCCACGGTTGTGAGGGGTTGAGCACAGCGATGTTGGTCCAGGTGGTACCGTCATCGGTTGATTTGAAAATATCAAAACTGTTACCGGTTACATACCATGCACCGTTCACATAATCGATGTCCCAGACAACAGTGCTGGCGGTGATACCTGTATTCTTAAGTGCCCAGGTTGCACCAAGATCGGTTGAAAGTCTAACTTGAGTGGCAGTACCTACTGCGGTTCCACCAACCAATACATTGTTACCGTTAACGGTTATCTTCTGTACAGTAAATGATGCACCTGTGCTGACATTCGCCCAGGTTGTTCCACCATCGGTTGATCTTCTTACGTTTCCGACTGTGGTGGCGAGAAGGATGGTCTGGCCATCTGTTGATGCCCACACATCGTTCAATGCAGTTGTCACACCGGTAACGATGGCTGCCCATGTATTACCACCATCAGTGGTCTTCTGAAGTGTACCGCTCGTACCGGCAACATAGCCCACCAGATCGGAAGAAAAATACAACTGATTGAAAGTTACAGTAGTGAGTGCCGGGTTGGTTGTAACTTCCTGCCAAGTGGCGCCTGCATCTGTGGTTTTAAGGATGCCACCGGTTGAACCGCAGATTAAACCATTGTTCAGATTGAAGAAATGCATATCCATGGCGTTCGAGGCCTGGCCTGAAGTGGCAAAAGGTCTTCCTGCCAACTGGTTGAACGACCATGTGGCACCGGCATCGGTGGTTTTCATGAACGTGCCTGCGGCACCCACGGCATACCAAGTTGAACCGCTGAATGCCTGAACGGCCCGTAAAGAATTACCCTGTGGTGAGGGGTGGAGCCATTTCCAGTCATTACCCGTTTGTGAATAAACGAGATTTGACATAGAAAGGGCGAAGACAAAAAGAAGCAGTAATTTCCGCATGGAAACCTCTCTTGCGCTAAGTGAATGAAATTAATTAATAATCTCTGAGTGTGGGGTATATAAGTAAAGGAAACGGTAATTGAGAACGATTAAAATTATTTTATGGAAGATTCCCAAAACCGAGAGGCAAATTACTAAAAAACGGTTAATCTGCAAATATTTTTATTCAACACATTGAAAAGAATTATCCACAATACCCAGCCACCAGACACCTTCTTTTTTGTAGAAGCCAAGTATCGACTCATCGGTTGTCATCACCACCATTGAAACCTGATTTTTCAGTAGTTTTATCACTTCAAGCATCCTCTTGTCGATGTATGAAACCTCCTCTGCCCCGGGCAGAATTTCCTCGAGCAACGGGTATCCCTTAACTCCGGAGATGAAGGTACCGGTACGGGTCCACATCCCGATATTACAGTCGAATTCAGGAAGTGAAGCTTCTTCCGGTGTTTTGACGGGAGCAGAGATGAACAAACCTTGCAGCTTTGCCATTCCGGCATCCGCGTGGAGTATCGGATAGGGGATACCATCAGGATCGATTATTTCAATAACACCGGTACCCGGATAGATGAATCGGCCAATATCCTCGAATTTCCCTTTGTTCACAATGGCGGAAATATCATTATAAACGGCCGTAACCTGCCTGATATCCTCCCGTGACTGGGCGGGGGATTCAGCAAGTGAGGCAAGAAAAAAGAGCAGCAGGATGAACCGCGAGGTATTCAATTTAAATTATGATTTCTTGAAAGTTTTTGCGCAAAAATAATTAAATTGTGCATTCAATAGAACAATTTGTTTAATGAACTTTACGAACACCCTTTAGGTGAAACCAATTTTCTTGACACCCGGGACCCCATGGATAGAAGATTAAAACTTCTCGAAGACACAACACTTCTTTTCTCCGGCGCGCGTACAATTGAAGAAATCGCCGCCGCATTCGATTTTTATGCCGGGAAACTACCCGGAGTCAAGTGCACCGGGCTGTATGTGCTTGATCCGGCAGACGGGCGGCTGAAACTGATCCATGCCAAAGGTTTCAGCGAAGAAGAGAAAACCGAAGCGGAAGAAACCGCGATGGAACGCCACCCCGGCTGGGTAATAAGAAATAAAAAAGAACTTTTTGTGCAGGATGGTGTTGATGAGCTCTCTTCTGTTGTGGTAGAGAGCAAGAGATCGTTTCAGATAAGATCAAGGCTGTATTTCCCGTTGCTTCATCAGGATGAATGTTTCGGATGTGTCGGCTATGTTAGTGAGAAACCCAATTTCTTTAATGAGAGTTTCAAAATTGAAGCTTCGTTTCTCACCAGGATCATGTCGCTTGTTTTACACCGTATCATACTGGCAAAGCAACAGGAAGCATCTGCCGAAAACCTCAGGAAATATTCAACCACGCTTGAGGCACTTCTTCTGAATCTTAACGCGGGTGTTCTCGTTGAGAACGAGGAAAGAAGAATCGTGGCGGTGAACAAAATGTTCTGCGATCTTTTTTCCATCCCCGTTGAACCGGCTCAACTGACCGGTATCGACTGTAGTACAACTGCTGAAGATATTAAAAACCTGTTCGTTGATCCGGAGGGTTTTGTCTCCCGGATAGAAGAACTTTTAAGGCTTCAGGAGGTCTCCAAAAACGATGAACTGGCACTTGTGGATGGTAGATTTCTTGAGCGTGACTACATCCCCCTTTTTATAGAGGGAGCGTACAAGGGGCACCTCTGGTCATACAGGGACATCACCTCGCGTAAATTATCGGCTGAATCACTTGAGAGGTCACGGAGGCTTTTTCAGACGGTGATCGAAACCGTGGCTGATGGGATTATTCTCATCGACAGTCACAACATGATAATGATAATCAACGAAGAGGTGCGAAAACTTTGGGGCTACTCGAAAGATGCCCTTATAAGGGAGGATTTTCAGGTTTTGTTCAAGGAACGGATGTTCGACCCCGCCCTCTGGGAGAATGATCTTGAAGCCATGTACTCGGAGTTGATCGGGCAAACAGTTGAGCAGACCGGAATAAGAAAAGACGGCAGCCGGTTCCCGGTTGAACTGAACATCTCGAAAATGGAGTTCAGCAACGAGGTTTATTATTCAGTTGCCGTAAGTGATATAACCGAGAGGAAGAACCGGCTTGCCGACCTTGAAAAAGCGCGTGAAGCCGCTGAACAGTCTACTAAAGCCAAAGAACAGTTCCTCGCCCATATAAGTCATGAGATCCGAACACCGATGAATGCGGTTCTCGGCTTTACCCACCTCCTGCTTGAGTTGAACCCGACGGTTGAACAGGTAAAGTTTCTCAATGCCATTAAATACTCAACAGACAACCTGCTGGTGATCATTAACGATATTCTCGACTTCTCAAAGATCGAGGCGGATAAACTTGAGTTCGTGATCGACGATTTCTCCGTGATCGAGTCGGTAAACCATGTAATTGAATCTGTTAAATATTCGGCTCAAGAAAAAGGGATAAGAATAAACACTGAATTTGCCGAGAATGTGCCTTTCTGGGTGAAAGGCGACCAGGTCAGGTTTGGGCAGATCCTTCTGAATCTTGTTTCCAACGCTGTCAAGTTCACCGAGGAAGGGAAAGTTGATGTAAATATCAGTGTAAGTGGTGATGATGGCGACAGGATCAGACTGAGGGTGGATGTTTCCGACACAGGTATCGGTATCCCCGACGATCATTTTGAAAAAATATTCGCCTCTTTCGAGCAGGTAAAAAGTAAGAAGGCGAGACTCAAGAAGGGAACAGGCCTTGGGCTGGCAATAGTGAAAAGTCTTGTTGAGAGACAGGGCGGGAAGATCAGGGTTACGAGTACTGAAGGTAAAGGCTCCATTTTTACAGTTGAGATACCGTTCAGATACTCTGACAGGGACGATCTGATACTTGGCAGCGATATAATTGATGAGTCAGGCTATACATACAAAGACCTTCACGGTCTGAACATCCTTATAGTTGAAGACAACGAAATGAATCAGCTTGTTGCCACCAACATTCTGAAACTATGGGGATGCACCTACAAGATAGCCAACAACGGCAAACACGCCCTTGAAATTTTTGAAGGTGAGAATTTCGATCTGGTACTCATGGATCTTTCGATGCCTGTTATGGATGGTTTTGAGACATCGCTTCATATCAGGCGGGATTTTGAATTCCCGAAAAGAGATGTGCCGGTTCTCGCTTTCACCGCTTCTGCAATGATCGAGTCACGCGACAGAATATATGAATGCGGAATGAATGACTATATCAGCAAACCTGTAAAACCACAGGAGCTCTACAAAAAGATATTGAAACTTGCCGGTAAAGTCTCACCCGAAGGTGAGCGGGAGGGTAACTCCACCGCCACGCATACGGCGGTGAAGGGGGAACCGGGACATTTCAAATATATCAGACTCGATTACCTTGACGAACTCACCGGCGGTGATTCAGAGCTGGTTGACGAAATGTTGCGACTCTTTTATGATAACACCCCTCCGGTTCTTGAGAAACTCGCTCTGCTCTATGAAGAGAAAAACTGGGACGAGATGAAGAAAGTGGCTCACAAGTTCAAACCGACCCTTTCTTATGTCGGAATTCACGAACTTGACGGTGTGGTACCCCAACTTGAAAAACATGCCCAGGATTTTGACCCAGACGGCAAGATACCCGGCCTGATCGATACACTTCAATACTACTGTAAAGAAGCACTCGATGAATTAAGAAGACATTTTGGCGAATAATTTATTGATACTCCGGAAATAAAATGGATATTCTGATAGCTGACGACCTGCTTGAAACAAGACTGATACTAAAGTCGATAATCAGGAAGCTGGGTCACAATGTAACCACCACAGAAG
>JAEYUD010000141.1 GCA_023433685.1 Bacteroidota bacterium | reverse complement strand
CTACACGACCCCGTGCGGGGCCGACATAGCTATGTAACAAATTCCTACCCCTACGCGACCCCATGCGGGGCCGGAATTGTTTTTGATTCTGAATCTACCCCTACACGACCCCGTGCGGGGCCCGAATTGTTTTTGATTCCGATTCTACCCCTACGCGACCCCGTGCGGGGCCGGATTTGTTTTTGATTCCGATTCTACCCCTACACGACCCCGTGCGGGGCCGGAATTGTTTTCTGATTCCGATTTTACCCCTACTCGACCTTCTACCCCTACGCGACCCCGTGCCGGGCCGGAATTGTTTTCTGATTCCGATTCTACCCTTTCACGATCCCTTTCGGGGCGGATTTATTTTATTCTGTTTATACTACCCAAACATTGCCCCAAACAGGGCTGAAATCAATCCAAGAGCATCTGATTAAATTTTTACGCAGGTTGGGAAAATCTGTCTCTCTTTAAAATCAATTCATAAAAGCAGACGGAAGCCATAATCAAAAATGAAATGTAAATGAGTGATGATGAAAGCACAGTCAAATAAATAAAAGAGGGATGAACGAACCTTACGAGCCAGATGCCACCAAAGGTGATGAGGGTGGAAAATAACGGCTCGATCATAAAGAAACCCTTCCAGAAGCCGGTAATGGTCGAGTTGAACCAGAATATCCCACCGAGCGCGAGAAATATAAATGAAAAACCGAATAAATGATTGTGAGTTGTTATCAGCAATTCGCTGACGGGCTTCTCATATTTTTCAGGAATGTCAAAGTCACCTGACTGATCCTGTGGGGAGCCGTTGTAATGTTCCACGGCTTTTTCCGGTTGGTAATTTGTGGTGTGGTACAAGAAAGCCAACCCTGTTACAACGGCTGATGAGAGCAAAAACAGAAAGGCAGCAAGAAATGTTTTCAATTGCTGTGGAAGTTGGAATAGCTTTATCCCAGATGTTTCAATAGATTTCATGGAACAACACCGCCAGTTTTTTTATCCCTTTTGTTACAGAATTTACCGAAATTGTCGCCCCTGAAATAGCATCTATCGATTTGCCGACAGTGTAGTCCGATCCCGCGTTTTTCCCTTTGAACTGCCGGTTCCAATCTTTGTCGGCCACTTCACCACCATACTGTTCCCTGTATTTTACAATACTCGATGAGATAATATTTCCCTTGGTATCGAATACCACGAGAAAAGTGATTGGCATTGCCTTACCGTAAACGTTGTCAAGAAAGCCATAGCCTTTCAACTTTCCTTTGTCGGTTACGGTATAGATATAGATGAAATCATTTGCGAATTTCTGTTTTGCAGAAGATTCCGCTTTCTTTCTGGCTGAAGCGGGAATAACATATTTCTCCTCTTTTATTGAGGTATTTTTCCCGAACTCGCTTTTAAGTATCGATTCAGTTGCCTTTTTAATTTCCTGCCCATGTACCACGGGGGCACACAGGCAGAAAAGGATGATCGAAGTTACTAAAATAACTGAAGATCTTTGCATTAAAACATGTATCCGATACCCAGGTTGAAGGAGCGTGTTTCATCTTTATCTGAAACCCTTTTCTTCGAGCCATAATCAGCCTTGAGCACCAGGTTTGGAAGTGGTTTTATGTTTATTCCAAACATCAACTGGTCGTAGGCATAGTTGTCAGGGTTCAGTGCTGCATTTCTCACCTTTGAAGCAGTGTTATAGCTCGAATATCTAACGAACGGAATGAACTCCCAATCGGTTTTGAGGAACTTGTTGATATCGTATCCAAGGTCAGCGTAATATCCCAGTGATGATTCAAAGGTTCCGGCGCTGTACGCGATCTGCGCGGCTTCAGCAGTAAGGTACCAGCCATTTCTCTGAAATCTGGCATGTGCTTCGATGATATTGATGTGATTAATGGTGGAGTCGCCCCGTCCTTTGTTATAGGTAACCGAGACTCCCGCCTTGAGATCGGTGTTAAACTTGTAATCAACTCTCATTGTGTACATCAGATCGGTGGCATCCGACTGGAAGCCTTTTCTCCTGCCGCTTCTGAGAGCGGAAGAGGGGGTGAACTTGTCGCTGTTCAGCCCTTCCATCACGTTAAATATATACTCAACTCCCTTGTAAGAACCGAAGATCGAGGCTCCATTTCCAAACCATGTGGTAGGAACAATCGCGTTGTGGTAGTCAGGTCTTTCGACACCGAAGAAAGTTGGGGGTTCATGAATCTCATTTATGATACCCACAGGTGCAAGTACCACACCCGCGCGGAAACCAAGATACTCCCAGGGGATGTAGGAAAGGTAGGCTTGCTCCAGTTCAAGTTCGCCATTGCCACCGCTGACAAAATTGTGTTCGAGCTCCAATTCAGCTTTGAATGCCCATTTTTCGGAGAATGAATGCCCGAAGAAGAGGACGAATCTGTGGAAATCAAATTTTTTCTCTGCTTTCTTGCCGTCGAAAACATTTTGGTTGTAGTGAAGCTCACCATATCCACCGACAGTAGTGGTTGGTGTAAAGAAATCATCTTGCGCGGAAGCCGCGAATGTGAATAAAAATGAAAGAACAGTGAAATAAAAAAGTCTGTTGTTTTTAAGCATAACTCTTTAATTGATTATTGAATGAATGAGGTATTGTGTATACTTAGATTAAGTCTAAATAACAATAGCAAATATAAGGAAGGAATTCATTCCATGCAAGAGAAAGAGGGTATGATGAGTGATTTTTTTTACTAAAGTAAAGTAAAATTTAAATTTTGTTCATTGAAAAGAGGGAAGAGATGTAGTCAGTCTCAACTTTTTTAATCTCTTTGATCTCCTTCCCGAGAAATAGAGAGGCAACGAAACCGAAGGTGGTAGGCAAATCGCTTACGTAGTAAAGTTGCGATCCCGGCAGGTTTGAAGGGTTAAGCAGGTTAAGTTCGGTGAGTTCTCTCACCACGGAGTAGGAGGCGGCAATGCCTGAATCGACGAGTTTTATCTCCTGCCCCACTTCCTCCTGGATTACTTTACGGAGGATGGGATAGTGGGTGCATCCGAGTATCAGGGTGTCCATTCCGGCATCTTTAAGTGGTTTCAGGTATTCGGCAGCTACCGCTCGAGTTGCGGGATGATCGATCCAGCCCTCTTCAGCAAATGGAACGAAAAGGGGGCATGCCTGCTCGAAAACCTGAACTTCCGGGTTTATCTCTTTGATCTTGGTTGAATACGCGTTATTGTTAACGGTGGCGCGTGTTCCAATGACTCCGATTTTATTGTTGGAAGTGTAACCGAGTCCGTACTTTGCACCCGGCTCGATCATCCCTATCACTGGGAGATCAAATTTTGCCCGAAGTGCCGGGATGGCAACAGAAGAGGCGGTGTTGCACGCGACCACTATTGCTTTTACACCTGACTCCATGAGGAAAGCCGCATCCTGAATTGAATACTCTATAACCGTATCGTTGGATTTTGAACCGTATGGAACTCTTGCCGTATCGCCGAAATATACGATGTTTTCGTTAGGCAGAGCGTCAATGAGGTGTTTAACAACGGTGAGTCCTCCGATACCGGAGTCAAAAATACCTATCGGGGCTTTTGGGTCTTTCATAACAGTCAGTTTAATACGAAACAATCATTTGACAGAGAGTGTAATTACAGAATCTCCTCAATGCAGGATTTAAGTTCTTCTGTGATAACAGTATAGAAGTTTTTCGAGACTTTCTTCTTGTTTGAGTCGAGAACATAAAATGAGTCGACTATATCACTACCCATTGTAAGTATCTTGGCAAAATAGATATTCAGCCCGAGGTCATGAAGTTTTGAGGTAACAGCATAGAGGAAACCGAGCCGGTCAGGTGAGTGAATATCAATAATTGTATATTTTTTAGATTCTTCGAACTTTATCGAAATTCTACCCGGCTTTTTGAAGAGTTTATTCTCGAGCCGCCACCACTTCGATTTGTGCTTTTTTAATTCTGAAGAAAGTTGCAGCATCCCCTGTTCCATTTTAAGGAAGTCAGACTCGATCTTTAAGAATTTCGAAGTTTCAAGGGGCTGATGCGTACCGAAATCTGAAACATTGAAGTTATCAATAATTATGCTGTCTTTTCTCGTAAAAATGCGGGCATCGTGGATATTCACATCATTTATGAGGAAAACACCGCACAGTTTCGCGAGTAGCGACTCTGAATCAAACGTTATTACGGTTACATTTGTAAAATTTTCAAGTTGCTTGAAAAGAACTGAAACCGGTGAGCCGGAAATAATCTCCTCAATATGGCGCGCCATCTCCTCTTCGGAGAAATAATTGGCGTAAGAAAGATCGTGGAAAGAATTGATGTGAGATCTTACATGTTCCGGAGAGATCGAATCTGAAAATTCAAGTATTTTCTCTTCTGCGGGCGCCGCATTCTGGTAAAGAAGTGTTTCAGCCGGAATCTCTTCCTTGATCAGTTCACGAGTCTTACGGTAGAGCTCACTGAGAAGTTCGTTCTTCCACGAAGTCCACAGCGCGCTGTTAACCGCGGAGAGATCGGCATAGGTGACTAAGTAAAGCAGGTCAAGCTCGTCGGTACTGCTGAAATTGGAAACAAAAGTATTCAGTGTTTCGGGTGAGTTCAGATCGCGCTTGAAAGCGGTGTGCGCCATCAAAAGGTGATTTCGTACCAGAAACTTAGTCGTCTCTATCTCGTTTTCCGTGTAGCCCATTCTCTGCATGAATGAGTCAGCTATCTCTGCCCCAAGGAGGTGGTGCCCCTCAATATCCATCGGTTTCGCGATATCGTGAAAAAGAAGGGCGAGATAGAGGAGGTCTCTCCGGGCGAGTGTGTTAAAGAGTCTGCCAAGAACCGATTTCTCATATTGCAGTTTCTCAACATTCATTATCGCGATAATTGTATGCTCGTCGGCGGTATAACTGTGGTAGACACCATGCTGGATGAATCCGGTAAGATCAGCAAACTCGGGGATCAGGGCACCGAGCACACCAAGCTCGTGCATTCCAATGAGAGCCGAACCCACGAACTCTTTTTGGTTCAGGATATTTTTGAAGTACCTGATAGCCTGCGAAGTAGGGGTCAGATCACCTGAATCGAGGCTTGAAACTATGGTAGAGCGTAACTTTTCATCAAACTGAGCCCCCTGGTCACATTTGAGCCAGAAAGCCTTCATTATAAGGTCGATCGAAAGATACTCTTCCTCCCGGGAGGAGATCAGGTCGCCGAGCAGGTAGAAATTATCATCAAGGTCAATTGCCAATGCCGGGCTTGGAGTGGGGAAGAGTTTTTTGCTATAGTGTTTGAGGAATGATTTCAGGAACCTGTTCACAACCACAGTTGAGGCGTAAAAGTCTTTCATGAAGGCCTGAAAACCATCATTGTACCCAAGAATTGCAGCGAGGGCGACCTGGGAGTCAAAATCGAGCCTGTCATTTTTCCTTCCGGCTGTAAAGTGGAGAAGGTTTCTAACAGTGATCAGGAATTTGTAACTGCGCAGGAGGCGGGTGATCTCATTGATCGGAAATGGTTTTTCTTCAAAGATGGAATTGATAAAAAGTTCTGATTGAGAAAGGCCATCGATCCTCCGGAAAGGTTTCGCGGTAGCGAGAATATATATCCACTCAAGAAGCTGAAAATCTCGCAGCCCTCCGTTTGAAAGTTTTACATTTGGCTCCAGCATCTTGCTTGAGGCACCATGCTTTTCGTACCTGTGCTCCATATCCTCAACAAGATCCTTGAAAATTTTCATCTTGATTTCAGGCGTGAACACCTCTTCGATCCCGCTGAGCCACATTTCGTATACCGCTTCATTCCCGCAGATAAAAGAGGTTTCGAGAAGGGAAGTGAAAACATGGAGATCTTCCCGTGCAGCCACTTCGATATCTGCTAGTTCTCTGACTGTATGGGATATCTCAAGTCCGGCATCCCACATATCGGTTATGAAACGGGAAATTGATTCGGAATTGGCCTGCGAGTTGAGAGTGATTATCGTAATATCGATATCTGAAAAGGGGGCGAGCTCTCTTCTCGCGAGGGAGCCCCCGGAGACCACGGCAAAATCAAGATCGTCTCTCTTTGAGGAAGTGAAAACGAGTCTTTCAATTTCAAGGCTGAACCGGTAAGAACAGCCAAGGCCGTTCGTTATCACCTCGTCGAGAGGAAACATCTCCTTTACGAGTTTTTTAAGGTCGATACCGGTCTTATGGTCATCCGGGGTCATGCTGTCACTCTGTGAAACCTTTTGCCTTGTGTTCAACCACTATAACGGAAGAAACCCCTCCTCTTACAGAGAAATTGGCAGTAAGCTTAAAATAACGGGGCTGCAACATTTCGATCAGATCGTCGGCAATTTTGTTGGTAACGTTTTCGTAAAAAATACCGTCGTTACGGAAAGACTGAAGATAAAGTTTGAGTGACTTTAGCTCGACGCAATATTTTTCTGGAATATATTCAAATGTCATGGTAGCGAAATCAGGATGACCTGTTTTCGGACATACCGAAGTGAATTCATGCGCGGTATGTATGATCCTGTAGTCTCTGTGCGAATTCTGATTTTCGAACAGTTCCAGAATTTTAGTTTTTTCGTTCAATTGTGTACCTTTCTTTTCCATGGATAACAATAAGTGACAAAGATTAATTCAAAAAAAATGATCTTCAATTTACGAGTTGTGAGGGGTCAAACACAAATATAATGTTGAAACAGGGCAGTTTCAAAGGTTTTCGGCATTGACCTGGTGTATCATCCGTATTGATCGATATTTCTGGATTCAAGGAATTCATCGATTCGAGTTATTATAAATCGATGCGAGTTATGTTAATCGACAGTACCGGCACGTTCATCTTCCACCGGCGCCCGGAGATGATCCTGAACGAGAACATCCTTACATCGCGCATATCCAATTATGAGATAGAAGATTATGCCCGTTTAGGCATGCATATGATAAACAAGGAGCACGGCAAGGAGGAAGTCAGGTCAGTTATCAGTAGCGACCGTGATGGCTGGGCATACTACCATCCCATCCACACCACCGGCTGGAGTCTGGCTATGATGGTGTTCAAGGATGAGCTTATGTCCAAAAACCACAGCAGACACGATAGTATGCTGCTTCTTCTGGCAATAACATTCGGTCTTGTCAACCTCGTAATTTATTATTTCTCTTCCCGTATGCTTAAACCCGTAAATTCACTTGCGATGAAGATATCGAATGAAAAAGGGGAACAGCCCGGGTTGTATGAAGGGAAATTCCCGGATGATGAAATCGGCCTGTTGATAACGAATTATAACGGAATGATCGAAACGATCAACTCTAAACAGACCGAGTTGAAAGAGATTACCCACCGGTTAAAATACGCCTTTATTGCTGCCAACGAGGGTATTTTTGACCATTTCCTCCAAAATGATGAGATATATTTCAGTGACCGCCTCTTTGAGATGCTTGGTTACCTTACCGGTGAGTTCCAACCCACAACAGAGAAGTGGAGGGAACTCTTGCATCCTGATGACAGGGACGCGATCACAATGCTGATGCAGGAAGCTATCAAACGTGGAACCGGGTTTACCATGCGCTCGAGAATGATCAGAAAAGATGTTGACGTTATATGGGTGCTTACCAAGGGAATAGTGGTTGAGTTGACAGAGAAAGGGGAAACAGGCAGGATAGTCGGGACAGTAAGTGACATCACAGATCAGGTAAGAGCCGAAAACTCGATAATCGAACTCAACAGAACCCTCGAAGAAAAAGTGCAACTGAGAACGAAGGAACTCGAAGACAGTGTTCTTGAGCTCAAATTTGCTGAAAAGGCACTTTCTGAAGCAGAGGAGAAAAGCAGACTTATTCTTGAGAATGCGGGCGAAGGGATTATCGGTGTAGATGATGAAGGAACTGTAACATTTATAAATCCTTCCGCGCAATTATTGTTGGGGTTCAGAGCCCCGGATATCGTGGGTAAGTCACTGCACGAAATGACCCACCATTCGAGAAAAGACGGCAGCCCCTTCCCAAAAGAGGAGAGCCAAACTTATAAAGCTTACAAGTTTGGGGAAGTTACAAAAGACTCCGTGGATATATTTTTCCGTGCAGACGGCACTTTTTTCGAGGTGGAGTTCACAACAAACCCGATGATCAAGGATGATGAAATAATAGGGGCTGTAGTCTTCTTCAAAGATATCACAGAGCGGATTGCTATTCAAAAAGAGCTGTTGCTTGCCACGCAAGCGGCTGACCGGATTGTTGACTCACTACCTATACCGACCGCGGTTACAAATATTAAATCCGGACAGATTGTCCGGGTTAATGAAGCCATGATGGATTTTCACCGTGTTTCAAGGGATGCATTCTCTCAGATGAGAGCGAAGGAATGGTACGTTGACCCTCTGCGCCGGGATGAATTAACCGGTATTCTAAAGCAAGAGCGTATTCTAAGAAACGCGGAAGTTAAATTCAAGCGTTATAAAACAGGTGAAGTAAGGGATTCATTAGTTTCATTCACTCCGATCATCTATAAAGGTGAAGAGTGTCTCGTCGGTTCAATAATTGATATCACCGATCTGAAAAGGATAGAGAGGGAGCTGCAAATGGCGAAAGAGGCTGCAGAGTCGGCCACGGTCGCTAAAAGTCAGTTCCTGGCAACGATGTCACATGAGATCAGAACACCAATGAATGCCATTATCGGTCTGACCCAGTTGGCATTGAAAACAAATCTTGACAAGAAGCAGCTCGATTATCTGGTAAAAGTTGAGAGATCAGCTGTCGCTTTGCTTGGGATCATAAATGACATACTTGATTTCTCAAAGATCGAGGCGGGAAAACTTACAATTGAGTCGACAGATTTCGATCTTGAAGGCATAATGGACACGGTTACCAATCTTGTAGCGCATCGTGTTCAGGAGAAAGGGCTTGAGTTCAGCATTCACATTGAGAAGGATGTCCCTAATTTCCTTATTGGCGACCCTCTCAGAATTACTCAGATTATCACAAATTATTGCAGTAATGCCGTAAAGTTCACAGAAACAGGTGAGGTTTTCATTAATGTGAAAATGGCAGGTATTACGGGCGACAAGATCCGCCTGCAGTTTGCTGTAAAGGATACCGGGATAGGGATGACCCGGGAACATATTGACAAACTCTTTAGAAAATTTGAACAGGCCGACAGTTCGACCACAAGAAAATACGGCGGCACAGGTCTTGGGCTCGCGATCTCAAAACTTCTTGCCGAACTGATGGGGGGCGAAGTATGGGTTGAGAGTGAAGTCGGTAAAGGGAGCGTTTTCTACTTCACCGCGCTTGTTGGAGTTCAGGCGAATCAGAAGCGGGAGATGCTTGTTCCGTCAGTTGACCTGCGGGGTTTGCGTGTTCTTGTCTGTGATGATAATGACACGGCAAGGATGATCCTGACAGAGATGCTCGAATCGATGATGTTCAAAGTCACTTCGGTTAGTTCGGGTCATGATGCAATAGAAGAGATCGAGAAGAACGGCACCGGTTATGACCTGGTGATCATCGACTGGAGGATGCCGGGGCTCGACGGGCTTGAAACTTCAAAGATGATCCTCACCAGAAAGAAGGAGACCCCAACGATTATAATGGTTACTTCATTCGGAAGGGAAGAGATAGCCACCAGAGCGCACGAGATAGGGATAAAAGGTTTCATTACAAAACCTGTTTCTTCTTCTCTTCTTTTCGATTCGATCATGGAAGTTTTCGGAAAGCAGGGATTCACCGGTCGCGTTCACAAGGAAAAATCGAACCGGTTTGCGGCAGAGCTGGAAGCTATCAGGGGAGCGAGGATCCTGCTGACCGAGGATAACGAGATCAACCAGCAGGTAGCGAGTGAGTTTCTTGAAGATAAAGGCTTTGTAGTTGAAGTTGCGGATAATGGTGAAGCGGCTCTTAGAAAAGTGAGAGAGGCATCCGGCGCGGTATATTACTCAATTGTTTTGATGGACCTTCAGATGCCGATCATGGATGGTTACACTGCCACGCGTGAGATCAGAAAGCACCCGGAGTTCGATAACCTCCCTATAATTGCCATGACAGCTGATGCAATGATGGGTATCAAAGAGAAGTGCCTCGAATCGGGAATGCAGGATTATGTTACCAAACCGATCGATCCTGATGAGCTGTTTGGTACTCTTGTAAAATGGATAAAACCTTCCGCGGTGCCAATAAAATCAGATGCTGAAACGCCACAACACGTGGAAGCTGCTGCTGATGATATCCCTGCCCTTGAGAATATCGACACCAGGGAAGGTCTTATGAGGGTAAACAAAAACATTAAACTCTACAAAAAGCTTCTAAGATCATTTTATGAAAGCAACAGATCGACACTTCAGATTTTGAGTAATGCAATCAGCACTGGCGACAGTGAACTTGCTGTCAGAACTGTTCATACTGTAAAAGGCGTTTCCTCAAACCTCGGAGCGATCACACTTTTTGAACGCGCGCTCGAACTTGAGCAGGCACTCAAGGCCTCATTAACCGGAAATGAACAATTGATAGAGTTGTTTGAGGGAGCATTCAACCTGGTAATGAACGAACTAAAACTTAAATGCAGTTCGCTTGAAGAAACCGGGCAGATCACTCAATCAAAACCGCTCGAAAAACCCGTGATGATCTCAATGTTAAACACTCTTCTATCGCTTATAAAAGAGAGTGATTTCAGCGCGATAGACAAAATCGGGGAAATCACACTCCTGACCGGTGCAGGACAACTTCATGATGAACTTAATGAGGTTTCAAAATTAGTCCGTTTGTACGAATTTGAAGAAGCCGCCGGGAAGTGCCAAAAAATTATTGATGAATTATAGATCGATCTTCCCTGATTCAACAGAATCTTTGAACTTCATAAGTTTTGCCTGAACCCGATCGCTCATCTTTGCCATTCTGATCGAGGTGCGAAGAAGTTTATCGTATTGTTCGGCAAGCATCTGGTATTCCCGTAAAAAAAAGGATGGGTCGCCGCTCTGTTGTGACGCGATCCGGGCTATTCTTTCCTGATACTGAATAAATTCCGCGAATGTTTCTTCAGCAGGGTTTTCGCTTCCTGGGTTGTGTTTGATCTCTTCCATAATTTCCTCACATTTCGATCAGGTTGAATTTCAGGTTGGTATCCTCTTTGAGGTCTTCACCCATCTCAAGGATGTCTTCATCATTGCTTTTGTAGTACCAATTCACCGTCACGTCAACTCCATATTTACTATAGTTCGAAAGTTTATCGAAAATATCGGAGAGAAATTTAATTGACGAAGAATTCAGATAATCGATCTTGCAATTAAGTGTTAAAGGCGCTGTCTCTTCAAGCATGAACTTGTTGATCCAGGCAATAAGGCGTTCAAAGAAATCACGGGTGTTTTCCGGATATGAAGACCCTTCAATATTCAACTGACCAGCTTCAACGCGGAAGTCGACACCGAGAGTGCTCTTTGTTTTTGCGATTAGAAGATTATCCATTTTATTCCTTTACGATTTGAACAGAAGTAATTAAATAAATGACGCTGTCGGAGTGCTCCGTTGAGACGCTAACAGGAGCATTTCTTCGAATAATATCGAGCAGCCCGATATTGGCTCCCCGGCTTCCGGGTAAAGCCCCGTTTTTCAAAAGTTCTTTCCTCATCTGTTTTAGTTCATCCTTCGACATCGAGTTAAGCTTGTTGATCCAATCTCTGAACTTGTTATACTTTTCAGAAGAGATCTTGTTTTTGGTCTCAATGAAAAATGAGCCATTCATTTTTTTTATCAGGAAGGTACCCACACCGATCAGTTCGCCGTCAATAACGGTTTTTTCGTCAGAGTAAAAGCCGATATTCTGAATCATTTCAATAGCAGCAGCCGAGGCTCGTTTTCCAAGCCCCAGAAATTTGTTGTCGGGGAACAACTCCTCTATCTTGTCAACTGACGCTTGTATCACTGATCCCGTGCAGGGTCCGTCATAGTTATAAATGATCTCGCATGCCTGCGCTGAGTTTGTGTTCATTCAATTAAATGGTTTAAAAATCGCTGCCGTGATATCATCGCGCTGAACTTCATTTCCCATGAAGTCATCTATCATTTTATTCAGCAGTTCTTTTTGTTGATTAACAGGGAGAGTCGCGTTCTCCTTAATAAATTCACGCAGTTTCTGTACGCCAAACTTGTCGCCAGCTTCGTTGTTCTGGTCAACCAGCCCGTCGGAAAAGAGATACACTACCGTTGAGTTGTCAATTTTAATTGAGGTAGTGACAAACCGGTTTTCTTTTTTCCGGTCACCTATCGATTTTTTTGTTCCCTTCACCTCCATAAAGTTGCCATTTTCCAAATAAAAAAGCGGTCGGCACGCGCCCGAGAATTCGAGCTTTGATTCATTTCTGTTTATAACACAGATGGCAACATCCATTCCGTCGATGGTATCCTGGTTCTCCTCCTTGTTCATTTCAAGATTGACACCCTGGTCGAGCATTTCCAGAATTTTACCCGGATCGGTCACCCGTTTTACCTTAACTATATCATTTAGCAAAGTGTTTCCGATCATCGACATGAAGGCCCCAGGAACACCGTGCCCGGTGCAGTCAACCACGGCGACAAAAACAAGATCGTCAACTTCAGCACACCAGAAGAAATCGCCACTGACGATATCCTTTGGTTTAAAGATGAGATCACCGTGGATCAATGATCTGTCAAACATTTTATCATTTGGTAGAATTGCCGACTGAATTTTCTGGGCATAACGGATACTGTCGGTTATATAAGGAGTTCCTCGAGTTCCATACAGAGCCCCCGCAGAAGCTCCATATCAACATCGTCCGAAACCGGGGATGAGACATTAATTGGTTTGCTTTCTTCAAGCAGCCCTTTCCACCTTGTGATCTCTTTGAGCGCGGGGGAAAGTACCTTTTCAAGGTTGCCGAGTAGCACCTCGAGGTCAGGCGAGGGGTTGTTATTCAGCTCCTGTTCCACTTTGGCAGCTTCACTCCTGAGATTTTCGTGACCCAGATTGCCGGCAACTCCTTTCAGGGTGTGCGCAATTCGTATCGCTGTTTCCTTATCGCCGGTATTGTAAGTTCCTTTTATGTCATCTATCGCGCTTTCATTCGACTCGAGGAATTTCAGCAGAAGGCTTTTGTAGAGTTTAACGTTCGCGTTCACCCGCAACAACCCGAGACGGGTATCAAAACCTTCCAGATCTGGAAGTGTCACCTGAACCGTCGCTTCCTTCATGGCTACTATCGGAGTATAGGTCTCTGATCTGTTTTGAGGCTTTATCCATGATGCCACTACACGGAAGACTGTCTGGGGATCGAGGGGCTTGGTTATATAGTCGTTCATACCTGCTTCAAGGCATTTTTCCTTAATGCCTGACATTGCATCGGCAGTCATTGCTATAATCGGCAGATCATTAAAACGCCTGTCTTTCCTGATTTCCCTGGTAGCAGAGTAGCCATCAAGCACCGGCATCTGAAGATCCATGAAAACAAGATCATAGCCTCCGGATTCGATCTCATTATTCAGTATAGTAATTGCTTCGCTTCCATTGTTTGCGATATCAACCAGGAAGCCGGCACTTTCCAGCAGTTCTGAAGCCACCTCCTGGTTTATCTCGTTATCCTCTGTGAGCAATATTCTTGCACCTTGAATCTGCGTAAGATCGGCTTTTGATTCAAGAGAGAGAACATCTTTGTGCATCGCGCTTTCGATGTGTTTACCGCATGCCCTCATGATCCCGTCAAAGAGGGTGGAATATGGAACGGGTTTGTTAAGAACCACCTCAATGCCGTGTTGATGTGCCGTTTCCACCAGTTCCGAATCGCTGAAAGCCGAAACCATTATGGTAACCGGTTGATGTTTTATCCTGCTGTTTCCACGAATTTTCTCAATGGTTTGAATCCCATCCATGCCAGGCATTCTCCAGTCGAGAATAAGAATATCGAAAGGCGGATCATCAACACTCTCGAGCATCTCAATTGCTTCCTCACCGGAGGCAGCGGCATCAACTCTGAACCGGAGACCTTGCAGGGTTTCTGTAAATATCTGCCGTGCTGTTCGATTATCATCACAGATCAGCACCCTTTTTCCTGTGATATCAACGGTGGTATAATATTCGTTAAACCTTTGCTTGGTTTGCTTTCCGAAAAGTCCTGAAAAATAGAATGTACTTCCAAATCCCTGGGTGCTTTCAACCCAGGTGTCGCCCTCCATAAGGTTCGCGAGCTTCTTTGAAATGGCGAGCCCAAGCCCTGTGCCACCGTACTTTCTGGTGGTTGAACTGTCGGCTTGCGTAAATGCCTGGAAAAGAGAATTAGTCTGTTCTCGTGACATCCCGATTCCGGTGTCAGAAACAGAAAACACAAGTTTTACATCGTCGATCCCTTCGTACTCCTGATCAACCTTAATAACTATTTCACCATGATCAGTGAATTTAATGGCGTTACTGCAAAAATTGGTTAATATTTGTCCCACCCGTAAAGGATCGCCGATCAGATCGATAGGTACATCCCGGTTGAAGCGAACCGCGAGCTCGATATCTTTTTCCGATGCTTTTTGACTGATGACCGTAACAACATTTTCAAGTACTTTGTTAAGATCGAATTCTATATTCTCGAGGGTCATTCTGCCGGCTTCGATCTTGGAGAAATCGAGAATATCATTGATTATTCCGAGGAGTGAGATCGCGGAGCGTTCAATTTTCTCAAGATAATTGTGCTGTTTATTGTCGAGTGAAGTCTGTAACGCGAGGTGTGTCAGCCCTATAATAGCGTTCATAGGTGTACGGATTTCATGCGACATGGTTGCAAGAAACTGACTTTTGGCAACAGTTGCTCTTTCGGCCTCTTCCTTGGCATCCTTTAGCTCCTTTTGGAAATCCTTCATTTTGGAAATGTCGGTCGACATTCCGCAGACGCCGTAAGGTACACCATTGAGGCCGATCAGAGGGAACTTTAACGAAAGGAAAGTTTTTTCTTCCCCGTTAACCGGAATTCTCTCCTCTATCTGCTTTGATTTCTTTTCGTCGAGCAGTGAGGCATCGGTTTTGCCAAACCCGAGTGCCACTTCCACGGGGAAAATATCATAATCGGTTTTACCGATCACGTCGCCCTTTTTCTTGCCGCTCAATTTCAGGAACGCGTCGTTGCAGATGGTATATTTGCCGGTGGTATCTTTCGCGTAAATAACAGCAGATGAGTTGTCGAGGATATCCTGAAGCAGTTTTTTGCTGCCCCTCAGCTCCGAAGTCCTCTCCTTGATCTTCTCTTCAAGATATTCGTTGGCAAGCGACAGTTCCTTTTCAGCCTTTTTTCTTTTATTTGTCTCAAAAGCGAGGTTAATGAAATCGGCAAGTGAAGAGAGGAAGATAACCTCTTCATCAAGCCATTTTCTCGGTTTACCAACTTCCTCAACCCTGAGGATCGCGAAGGGTTTTGAGTCACGGTAAAGAATAATATCAAGCAGGGCAAACACCTTGTTCGGCAGAAGATATTCCGCGTTGAATCCGGAGGTGCGCTGATCAGTAAGTGTGTTCTCAATGCTTATCACACCACTTTGGTAGACCGCCATCATATAGGCAGGTGAGTGGGAAAGTTTGATGCTGAAGCCCGTTGAGTGAACCCCGTCGTGCGCGTTGAACGAGTCGACTTCGTTTAACATGCGCATATCGTGACTGAACTTCCAGATGCCGGCCCTGCCACATTTAAGTGTATCAACCGCGAGGGATGTAATATATCCGTAAGAATTTTCAGCTTCTACATCGAACTTTTCGAATATTCTGGCAGCATCCCGTAGCGCGTTCCGGTGAGTCTCGAGGCGGAGAGCGGATTGCTTGGAATCTGTTATATCCAGGGTTACTCCCATCAGCTTGTGCGGCGTGCCATCTAACAGCATCATCCGGGCACGGGTAGTGAAATACCTCACAGGCCCAATTTCGGGGTTTGACCTGTACACGAGATCGACAGTACCACCCCTTCGCAATATCGTCTGAAGTCCGTTTGTTATCACTTCGTGATCCTCAGGGTGGATGTACCTGAGGAAACCTTCTATCGTCCCGGAATATTTAGACGCGTCCACTTTCAGCACTTCCAAAACATTTGCGTCAGGCAAGAATCTTTTTGAAGCAAGATCATATTCCCATGTCCCTATTC
>JAEYUD010000076.1 GCA_023433685.1 Bacteroidota bacterium | reverse complement strand
AGCCATCGGCAGAATACACAATATTTCTTCCGAAAGGGTCCGCCAGAAACTCGTGGCTTTCACCGAAGATGCCCGGCAAGATCTATCAACCATCGAAAGACGTCTGCAGCACCACATCCTGAACCACCTGATCAAATATCCGAAGGTGATAGAAAGGGAATTCTTCACCAACCAGGTACTGAATGTCGATGCCTTTGTCAGGATTTTGAATACCATCTATCCGGCGATCCCCTCTTACGCCAACAAGTTCTTTGTGTCGCAGAATATTTACAGGGAAGAAAACCCCCTCTATACCCTTTACACAAGACTCAGGAGCTACCTCCGTGAAAAAGACGGCGTGCCGGTAAATAAATTCCTTGATGATTTCACAGATCTCGACGGATGGGATAAACTTAACATTTTCAAGCTCATTCTTGCTATCCGCTTCTTCAAGGTGATAGAGAAAGATGGCGAGTACATCCTCCGCGGAAGAATGAACCTTCCGGAAATGGCGGAACAAACCCTTAATAACAGCGACAGGGCAATGTCGCTTAAAGAGATCATCGACAGTGTTAAAGTGCAATACGGCAGGGTATACACCGATCTGAAAGTCTCACTCTGCCACATCAGAATGAATTCAAATGTTCTGCAGCTCGACAAGGATATCTTCGGCGTCAAGAAACACCTCTCCCTCAAAGGTGAGCAGATGCGGGCAGTACAAAAGAAAATTGCTGATTACCTCGAAAAAGAGAAGAAAATTGTGGATGCCTCTGTGCTCTACAGATTGGTTAAGAAGGATTTCCCCTCGATCAGATCGAAATATGAACTGGTGCAGCTTTTGCGGCTCTCTGATGAGATCACCGATCTTGGATTCTTCTGCTTCATTCACAACTCGGTGAATATGGAAGAGCGCAAAATTGTTAACGAATATCTCATCGAGATACTCGAAAAAAACAATTATGTGATGCACGGTAAGGAACTCCTCGCTGAGATAAACAAAGACCGTGTGGTAAGTGTAACAGGTTTTTCAAGCAAGCTGCAGAATGTTTCGTTTATCGACTCGTATGGCGGAAATTTCTACGGGCTTGCGGACCACCGGAAACAGAATTTGAAGACTCTCTCTTCCGACCCCCTGTTCATTAGCAACCTGATCATGCAGAACCTCTACCCCGAAACCCGCTTCTCACTGCTGGAACAGCTGTTTCAGGAGTTTGACTTTGAAAAAGTGAAGCAGACAATAAACAAAAGCAACTTATTTGTGGTTTATGACCATCCCTCGATCCCCGGTGACAAGCTCATTCTTTCAAAATACTGGAAGAGAAACAAGCTCTATTATATTATTCTCTTCGCGTACAACAAACCGGTGACCATAGCGGAGCTCGACCGCGTGATAAAACCCCTCGGCTTCAATGGCGAAACGATTAAAAAAATCAATTTCTACGCCCTCGGCATCGACGTGTTCAAAGACCTTACCTGGATAAAGGACAAGGTTCCCGAACCCGCAGGTCTCCAAAGAAGAAAAAGGGGACGTGGCAAATAATAATTCACATAAAAAAAAGAGGCTGCCTTTTCAGGCAGCCTCTTCTAACTTTAAAGGGACCCGAAGAATTGCCTCAGGCTTTGTTCTCCCACACGTTCGCGAGAGTTACAATATTCTTCACTGACATCTCCATATCCTGTATCGCCACCCACTCTGTCGCGGCGTGGAAGTTGTGACCACCGGCGAACAGGTTCGGGGTCGGAATTCCCATATAGCTCAATCTTGAACCGTCGGTTCCGCCTCTGATGGCTGACTGTATCGGGGTGATATCCAACTGCTTGAGTGCTTCAAGGGCATTCTCTTCAACTTCCGGATGCTGATCGAGAACATATTTCATGTTTCTGTATTGCTCTATCACCTGGAACTCATAGCGCGCTCCGGGGTAGTCGTTGATCACGCTTGCAAGAAGGTTTTCAAGGTACCTCTCGTAGTCTTTCAGTTTCTCATCAATAAAATCCCTGATGATGAACTTAAGAACCGTTTTCTCCTCGGTACCGTTGAAGGCGACACAGTGGACGTAACCTTCACGTCCTTCGGTGGTTTCAGGGCAAAGAGTGTTCTTCGGAAGTGTCTCCATGAAGCGGGATGCAACCCTTATCGAGTTGATCATCTTCCCTTTAGCGTAACCAGGGTGAACATTTCTTCCATGGATCGTGATCACAACAGCATCGGCGCTGAAGGTCTCGGTCTCAACCTCACCGCGGCATGACCCGTCGATCGTGTAAGCGTATTTGGCTCCAAATCCCGACACGTCGAAGTGCTCGGTGCCTCTGCCCACCTCTTCATCCGGGGTGAAGCAGATCTTTACCGTGCCGTGCTTTACTTCAGGGTGCGCGATCAGGTAGGCCAGAGCGTCCATTATTTCGGCAATTCCGGCTTTGTCATCCGCGCCCAAAAGGGTGGTTCCATCGGTTGTGATAATATCGTAGCCCTTCATTTCCTTAAGCTCGGGGTTCGAGGCAACGTCTATCACTTTTGATGTGTCGCCGGGGAGTACAATATCCTCTCCGTTGTAATTCCTGTGGATAACAGGTTTTACATCCTTGCCGCTTATGGCGGGTGAGGTGTCAACGTGTGAGATAAACCCGATTACCGGCACATCCTTCGCACTGTTCGAGGGAAGTGTGGCGTAAACATACCCGTGCTCGCTGAGGTGGGCATCGGAGAGGCCAAGCTCTTTTAGTTCTTCAACCAGAACGCGCGATAGATCGAGCTGTTTTGCGGTGGTTGGGAACTGTGGCGCTTCGTCATCCGACTGGGTGTCTATCTTAACATACTTTAAAAATCTGTCTACTACTGTGAATTTATAGTTTGGGTCAAACATTCTTTTCTCCCGGTTATTTTTCAAAAACAGACTCTAATAATAGAGAAAATTCCGACCATTTTCAATTGTTTTTTTACTTCACCCCCTCTTTTATCCCCGCTTTTTGAATATTTTGTTTCGTTATTCAGTACAATATTTTATCTTTCAAACCGGGAAAAATTAATATAGGTTTTGCAATGTCTGACTCAAGAAAGAAAACAATTCTCTGCATCTCAAGCTTTTATAAAGGCAGCGACTTCCTCGTCGAAGCACACAGGCTCGGATGGCGCGTTATCTTTATCACATCTAAAAGCCTCGAGCATGCCGACTGGCCCCGCGAAAGCATAGATGACCTCTACTTCATGCCCGACGTTGACAAGGAGTGGAACATGCGCGACCTGATAAGGGCCGTCAGCTACGTTGCCAGAACCGTGGTGATCGACAGAATTGTAGCCCTCGACGACTTCGACGTTGAGAAAGGCGCCGCCCTCCGCGAACACCTCCGAGTCCCCGGTATGGGCGAGACAACCATGCGATACTTCAGAGACAAATACTCAATGCGCATGAAAGCACTTGAAAAAGGGGTGCTTGTACCCGAGTTTGTCCATGTACTCAACCACGACACCATCAACCACTTCATGGCAAAGAGGGAACCACCCTACATTCTTAAACCGAGGATGCAGGCCGGCTCGATCGGCATGAAAAAGCTTGAGTCACGCGAGGAAGCGTGGGAAGTTATCAACGCCCTCGGTGATGAACAATCGAACTACCTGATGGAAAAGTTCATCCCCGGCGACATCTTCCACGTCGATTCAATAATTCAGGATCACGAGATCAAGTTCGCAATAGTAAGTGCTTACGGTCTTCCACCGCTCGAAGTGGCCCACCAGGGTCGTGTCTTCACCACCCGGAACGTCCTCCGCGGAAGTGAAGATGAAAAACGCCTCCTCGAAATGAACGCAAACGTGATGAAAGACCTCGGTATGAAAACCGGCGTTAACCACACCGAATTCATCAAGGGGCACGACGGGAACATCTACTTCCTCGAAACCTCCGCGAGGGTTGGCGGTGCCAATATCGTTGAACTCGTGAAAGCGGCTACAGGTCTGAACCTCTGGGCTGAATGGGCACGCCTCGAAACGCTCGATGAAGGGAAAAAGTACAAAACCCCGAAACTTCTTAAAAATTACGCGGCACTTCTCAACTCACTCGCGAAACAGGAGTGGCCCGACATGAACGCGTTTAACGACACCGAAGTGGTGTGGAGGCTGAACAAACAGTACCACGCCGGCCTCGTAATCGCTTCACCAAAATATGACCGGGTTACAAAACTGCTCGAACACTATGTTCAACGGTTTTATGATGAATTCTTCCACTTCGTCCCGATGGGCGAAAAGGCGGCAAACTAAGGTAACAACAAATGAAAAGATATTTTCTTGCAACGGCTTTAATTTTCACCATATCTTTTCTCATTTCCGGCTGCCTTGAGTACACGCAGACAGCTGATATTATGAGGGATGGCAGCGGGTCGATGACGATCCGCTACTCCTTCCCTCCCGGCTCTGATCTGGGAAGAACCTACGCGCAACGGTTCGACACGGCCACCATCCGCAAAGAAGTTACCGAAGAAGCTTATACCATTAAAAAGATATCCACCCAAATGAAGGAGGGGGATCAGTGGTCTGCCGAAATTGAGATAACATTCAAAAACGTCTCCGACCTTAACTCCACCCGTCTCTTCAACCGTTTTGATATCTTCTTCGGTGACGGCGCCGCTGGACAGATGAAATTTTCACAGTATCTGAAACCTCTACCCGACAAACCGGACCCCCGGAATCCCGTAAAGCAAACCTTCATCTTCGAGTTCGACGGTGAAATGATCACCCACAACGCCCACAAAACCGACGGCAACAAGTACATCTGGGAGTTCACCCTCGACCAGATCGGCGACGGCAAATACATCGAAGCCACCTTCGCCCCGCAAGAACACAACTATATTGTGTTCTACATCATCGGCGGTGTTCTCGTTGTAGCAGCCGTTGGGTTTGTTCTTTACCGCAGGAAGAAACGCGCTTAATTTTTCGAAAGCTTTTTTCGAACCACTCTCCCCTTACCTCACCCCCTGCCCCTCTCCTACGAGGAGAGGGGAGACGGCTAAATCAGAATGTCTGAATCAGGATTTACATGATTTCAGGATTTGCAGGATTAATACGCTTTATGTGGAAATAATACCTGATACCTGATACCTATCAAGCTCCAACCGCCGGTAATTCTCCTCGCGCTTCTGCTTAGGCCGGACCCACCGTGCGTTCGTATCGAAATTTGGCACTCCATCCTGTTGGGAACTGCACACTGTATCAATACTTTGTGACGCTTGCATCCCTGCTCGCCTCTGCACCAACAGGGCAACCTGACTTTGGAACACGATAGACACGATTTACCACGATTTACACGATATCCCGC
>JAEYUD010000049.1 GCA_023433685.1 Bacteroidota bacterium | reverse complement strand
TGCCTATACCCACCACATCGAAAGACTGATGATCCTCGGCAATTTTATGCTCCTTTCCGGATTCGAGCCCGACGGAATCTACCAATGGTTCATGGAGATGTATATCGACTCGTACGACTGGGTGATGGTGCCGAATGTTTACGGCATGTCGCAATACGCCGACGGCGGTTTGATCACCACGAAACCCTACATCTCCGGCTCGAACTACATCCTCAAAATGAGTAATTACACTAAAGGGAATTGGTGCCAAGTCTGGGATGGGCTCTATTGGTCGTTCATCCACCGCCACTTCGACACCCTGAAACAAAACCAAAGGATGAGCATGGTTGTGAACCTTCTGCAGAAAATGGACCGTGAGAAACTGAGGGGGTATTTGGAAGTTGCAGGGCGGTTTCTTGATTCTTAGTATATTTGAGGATGTAATTTTTTTTGATCAACGCAGTTACTTTTGAGTCTTCAAATGGATGATAATATTAAAGTCAGTGAGCCATTGTTCGATTATATTGACCCCACCTTGCAATATTCAATCGTGAACCGGGACAGTCTTGAATACCTGAAACAGGTTCCGGATGAAAAATTTGAACTGATTATAACCTCACCACCTTATAATATTGGTAAATCTTACGAAATTAAAACCGGCATCGAGGAATATCTTGCCACCCAGGAAACAGTTATCGCTGAATTGGTCCGGGTCTTGGATGAGCGTGGAAGTCTCTGCTGGCAGGTTGGAAACTATGTCGACAAAGGAGAGGTTTTCCCGCTTGATATCTACTACTATCAGATATTCAAGAAATACGGGCTGAAACTGCGGAATCGAATAATCTGGCATTTTGGACACGGTTTGCATGCGTCAAAGCGATTTAGCGGTAGATACGAGACTATTCTTTGGTTCACCAAATCTGATGATTACATTTTCAATCTGGACTCTGTGAGAGTTCCGGCAAAATATCCCGGTAAAAGACATTTTAAAGGGCCCAATAAAGGGATGCCTTCCGGAAATCCATTGGGTAAAAATCCGAGTGATATATGGGAGATAATCAGTGATGATTGGGATTCACTAATGTGGGACATTCCAAATGTAAAATCAAACCATCCCGAAAAAACAGTGCATCCATGCCAATTCCCCGTTGAACTTGTGGAGAGATGTGTTTTGGCACTGACAAATGAATACGGATGGGTTCTTGACCCTTACGGTGGTGTCGGAAGCACGCTTATCGCTGCATTAAAGAACAATCGGCAGGCGGTATCGATCGATAAAGAAAAGGAATATTGTCAAGCTGCTCAAGACCGCGTAAATAGGCTGAAAGAAGGTGAGTTAAAGTTAAGACCTATTAATAAACCGATCCATGTGCCTTCGGAAAATGACAAAATTGCCAGAGTACCAACTGAGTGGAGGGGTTGATAGTATGAAGATAACACAAACTTTTTCGCATCTGAATGGTGAAGAATATCTGATTGTTCATCACAAATCACTCTACAACGAGATTAAATCAGTAATTGATTCTATTGATGGAAGCCAACTGATGAATAAGATCAGTGCTGAAAAAACGATGATGGGGAAATCACTTTACTCGCCTATAGAATTAAACGAAGCCTTCAAAAGACGATTCAGTGAGTTTGGCTGGAAAGAGAAAAGATACCAATACTACCTCACGACAGATAGAAAACTTCTTCCTAAATTATTAGCCCTGCCTTTTGAAGAACAAAAACAATTCCTGCTTGACAGTGGTGTTCAAGAACCAATTCATTCATACAAGCAGACTGATTTCGTAAAAGATGGAATCGCGGTCGAAGTACAATTCGGGAAGTACGCATTTGTCGCCTTTGATCTATTCGTAAAGCACCTTCTGTTCTATTCCGGTGGATTGATAGATTTGGGTATTGAGATTCTGCCGACAAAAAAGATGCAATCACAGATGAGCAGCGGTGTGGCCTATTATGAAGGAGAGGTTTACAACTTGCTCAGACACGGCAGAAGTAACCCACCTGTGCCACTTCTGATTCTGGGAATTGAATGAGTATCACCCAAAGAGAAGTGTAACCTCAAATGAGATTAGCACACAGAGCACACTGAGGGAATAAGATTCACCACAGAGCACACAGAGACCACAGAGAAAGATATTAGCTATGAGTTATTAGCTATGAGCGATAAGAGCTCTGATCTCGCCTCAACTGTCTCAAATTCCCTCAATAAAATCCCCTCTGTGGGCTCTGTGGGCTCTGTGGTAGTTTACGACTTATAATGTGCACAACCGCTAAGGATAACAGGGAACTATGAAAACAATACAGATGTTACAACATTAAATACCAAGCACACAAACTTGAACAAAACACAAAACACCACCTCTGAAGCAACCATAAAAAGCTTCACCCCTTCCTTCGGCAACCGTTGTTGTTGTCGCCTCTGTTGTTGCTGCTAACAAGTAGCCAATAAATCCGTACCCTTTACACAATTAAAAACCGTCCGATCCGGACAAAACATACGATAAAATGAAAAATTCCATCAGAGAGTTTGCCTCTCAGGTAATTAAAAAATATGAAGAACATCAGTGCATGCTCCCCTTAAAGGATGAAACACGAAAATTCATGTCAGGTTTTCTGCGGCTCGCCTATCCGCAATATGCCGACAAATCATTCGAGCGCGTTGAAGAAATCGAGTCGGCTACAATTCTTTTAATGCACGACCTGCGCAGAATTGTCGCTTCACTGATCGACAAAAAAGGGGAAGTGGAAGTGGTGCTCACCCGGTTCACGGCGGCAGTTCCCGGGATAATGAGGAAGCTCGATCTCGACTCCCGTGCCATCTTCGAGGGTGACCCCGCCGCAAAAAATGAAGACGAGGTGATCCTCGCCTACCCCGGGTTCCTCGCGATAATAATTTACCGCGTGGCGCATGAGCTTTACCTCCTCGGCGTGCCGGTGATCCCCAGAATTCTTTCGGAATTCGCGCACGAGCGGACAGGGATCGACATCCACCCGGGAGCTGAGATCGGTGAATCTTTCTGCATCGACCATGGCACCGGCATCGTGATCGGCGAAACTTCCGTGATCGGCGACCGTGTAAAAATTTATCAGGGTGTAACCCTCGGCGCGATGAGCGTGGACAAAACGATGGCGAGCACCAAGCGCCACCCCACAATTGAAAATGACGTAATTATTTACGCGCAGGCAGTTATCCTCGGCGGCAGCACGGTGATCGGCAGGAACAGCGTGGTCGGAGGTAACGCGTGGGTAACGGAATCGGTTCCGCCTGATTCAGTGGTGCTTCACAAGAGCGAAGTGCGACTGAAGTACAACGGCAAGCATGAACCGGCACTTGATTTTGTAATTTGATAACTTGATAACGATAATAATGGAGAAGAAACAATGAGATACAACAATATCCTCGAGACGATCGGAAACACCCCTCATGTGAAACTGAACAGACTTTTCGGCAGCGATCATGAGGTCTGGATGAAACTTGAAAAAGCCAACCCCGGCGGCAGCATAAAAGACAGGATCGCCCTCGCGATGATAGAAGATGCCGAGAAAAAGGGAACTCTTAAACCGGGCGGCGTGATAATCGAGCCGACCTCGGGCAATACCGGTATCGGTCTGGCAATGGTTGCCGCGGTTAAGGGATATGAGATAATACTTGTAATGCCCGAATCGATGTCGGTTGAGCGGAGAAAGATAATGTCGGCTTATGGCGCGAAGTTCGAACTCACCCCCCGCGAAAAGGGAATGAAAGGCGCGATCGAAAAAGCCACTGAACTTGTCGCTTCAACCCCCGGAGCGTGGATGCCACAGCAG
>JAEYUD010000047.1 GCA_023433685.1 Bacteroidota bacterium | reverse complement strand
GAATATAAAAGCTGTGGTTAACATCCGATGAGGTGATATCCACCTGAACCGGGGTTCCGACAGGCACGTAAAGGGTGTCAGCTTTCACTCCGTTCGCGTATTCGAAGTTCCACTTCCACATCTGCCCGATCACCTTGATTTTCATGGCATTGGCAGGAGGTGTGGCGAGGGCTTCAAATCCAAGATAACCGTACCAGAACATACCGGCCACGAGAATCAAGGGAATAACAGTCCATGTAATTTCAAGGGCAACATTTCCCTCGATGTTAACAGCTTTTTTGTGTCTTTTTGCATTATATTTATAGACGAACCAAAGCATGGCGATCGTGATCCCGACGAGGAGTATCACAGAAATGGCGACTATAAATGTGAACGCGTGATTTACACTGTCAACGTAATTTGTTTCGTTAAACATTTATGATCATCCTTGCAAAAAACTATAGTCTGAGAATAAAAGAATTAGTGATACTGCCAGGAAGAAGATCGATGTATATACAAATACAGTAAACATCCTGTTCTCAACTTCGAGGTGCATAAATACTTTCATAACGAGAAAAGATTTAAGCCCGGCCACGGAAAGCGCTGTAATGATCGTCAAGTTTCCGAAATTTATACCCGCTACCGCGACTGTGAGTCCGGTCAGTACCAACAAGGCAAACCAGATCACGATATAGTGGCCGTATCCGTGTGAGTGTTCTTTATGTTCGTGTGTGTTGTGTTCGCTCATTTAAAACCTCACGATATCAGATAGAATAATGGGAAAAGGAATATCCAAATAACGTCGACAAGGTGCCAGTAAAGCCCGGCGGATTCAAGTCTGACGAATGAATCCTGGTTGATCTTGTCTTTCCACGTCCACCATGTCATGGTCGCGATTATTACCATACCGATAATAACATGGAGCCCGTGAAGTCCGGTCATCACATAGTAAAGACCGAAGAACAGAATCTCACCGCTTTCTTTTTCAAGCAGTTTTTCACTTCCCGGGTAGATACCGTGCGAAATCTTTGCCGACCACTCGAAAAATTTGTTCACAAGGAACCCAAGTGCCATACCTAGGGTCATCAACTGAAAGAAGATCGAAAGATACTTCTGCCCCTTTGATATTGCCACTATGGCGAGCACAATTGTGAGACTGCTGGTAAGCAGGATAATTGTGTTCAGTGCCCCAAAAAGAGTGTTAAGTTCCTTCGCGGCAACATGAAACTGCTCGGAGTGAGTGAATTTATAAACTGCGTATACCAGGAACATTCCGCCGAAAAGCAGAAGTTCGGTGAACAGAAACAACCACATTCCAAGGCGGGAGCCTTCATCGTCACGATGGATGTGTTCTACTGTTCCCTGTGCGGATGTAGGATTGCTCAAACCTTTTCCTCCTCTAATTCAGGTGAAGAAACTTCATTTCTCTTGTATTCATACGGACCTGATTCAACAACAGGTTCCTTCTCAAAATTGAAAACATAGGGTGGTGTCGGGGTTTTCCACTCGAGTGTTTCACCGTTCCAGGGATTTTGTTCGGTTACCTTTTTTCCGCTCTTGATCGCGTTGTAAAGGTTTATGAACATTATTAGGAGCCCTGTGATAAGCACCCACGAACCTACTGTAGAGAGCAAGTGATAAGGCTGGAACTCGGGAAGATAATCATAATATCTTCTCGGCATTCCGAGCCATCCCATTACGAACATCGGGAAGTAAAGAAGATTAAACCCGATGAAAAGGGTCCAGAATCCAACCTTTGCCACGGTTTTGTTATACATCCTTCCGAACATCTTGGGCCACCAATAGTGCATCGCGGCAAAAATTCCGAATCCTGTACCTCCAAACATCACGTAATGAAAGTGAGCAACAATAAATGAGGTATCATGGATGTGCAGGTTAACTGAAAGTGCTCCCTGGATCAAACCTGTAAAACCACCGATCGAGAAAAGGAAAATGAATCCAAGCGCGTAAAGAAGTGGTGGTTCTGTAAGTATGGAACCTTTATACAGTGTTGAAACCCAGTTAAAAACTTTGATCGCCGAGGGTATCGAAACGAGGAATGTCAAAACCGAGAAGATGATCATTGCCACACCGCTCATTCCGGTTGTGAACATGTGATGTGCCCACACAAGCGAGCCCAACAGTGCTATCGCGATACTCGATCCGGCTATGAACTTGTAGCCGAAGATCGTCCTTTGAGCAAAAACCGGAATTATCTCTGAGATAACACCCATCGCAGGCAGGATCATAATATAAACCGCGGGGTGTGAGTAGATCCAGAAAAGGTGCTGGAAGAGAACGGGATCACCACCAAGAGCGGGATCGAAAATACCGACATTGAGTGTTCTCTCGAATACCACCAAAAGGAGTGTGATACCGATGATCGGGGTAGCGAGAACCTGAATCCAGGCAGTGGCATAAAGTGACCAGATAAAGAGGGGCATCTTAAAAAAGGTCATCCCTTTAGCGCGTAGACGGTGCACGGTAACCACGAAATTAATTCCCGTAAGAATCGACGAGAACCCAAGCACAAATGCCGCCATTAAGGCAGGTATAACATTTGTGGATGTTCTTACCGAATAAGGAATGTAGAATGTCCATCCCGTATCAGGCGCTCCTCCGGGAAGAAAGACGGATGCTATCGCCATCAGTCCACCGATCACAAAGAGCCACCATGAAAAGAGGTTCAACCTCGGGAACGCCACGTCAGCGGCACCGACCATGATCGGGAGGAAGAAATTTCCGAACACCGCGGGGAGCCCCGGGATAATGAAGAGGAAGATCATTATCAGACCATGCAGGGTGAAGATCGAGTTGTAGGTCTGTGGCTCCATTATCGTTTTTCCGGGAGCTATCAGTTCCAACCTCATCAAGAAGCCGAATGTAACACCCACGGAAAAGAACACAAGCATGGTAATCAGGTAAAGAAGACCGATACGCTTGTGGTCCACCGACAGTATCCAACCCAACAGACCGGAATGCTTCCCTTTGTAGTCGAGATAACTTACATTCACATCATTTGTTGTTGAAGACATATTATGCACCTTCTTTAATATCTTTTGTTTTTGATTTCCTTAATAACACAACCATGCCAATAGCCGCCGCGAGAATTATGATTACACCGAAGATACGGGTGACGTTGAGAACGTAAGTTTCACTCTCACTGTCATAATTAAAGCAGAACTTAAGCACCTTGGCAACAGTCGGAGCTGTTTTCCCATCCATTGCTTCGTAAATCGACATTTTGATATCGAACGGCAGATACTTTGGACCAATGATATACCTTGTTATCATACCATCTTTGGCGATCGCCATGATAACACCCGGATGAATGATCTGATCGCCAGCTCTTCTGAAAGTGATCCCCGCGAGAGCGGTGATCTTGCTTATCGTTACGGAGTCGCCGGTCAGGAAGTGCCAGGAGTTCTCCGGCAGGCCCACTGCACCCGATGATAACACACCTTTTTTCTTCTCCGCGGCGATTGCCGGGGTTTCATGGTGGTCTATCGAGATACTTACAATTTGATAGTCCTTCCCGGGGGCGAGATCAACCCGCCTGACCTGCGAAGCAATATCGGCGATCATCGGCGAACACATTGATGGACATTTATAATAAACGAACATCAGAATTGTCGGTTTGTCAATGATACTGCTCAGAGGAACCTTCTCCCCCTTCTCGTTGGTAAATACCATATCGAGTGGGAGTTTGGTGCCGAGCTTGCTGTCGTCGAGCCCCACTTCCCCGCCACCCTGATTAAGGGGGAAGGAAACGGTGAAGAACAACACAAACAGAAATAACAGTCTAACAGTCATATTTTTAATCACAATGTGCTTTTAAGCCAGCCGAACATTTTGTCAAGATCATCTTCATTCATCGAGAAAAGCTTGTATTTGAAGCCGTTCCCTTCGAGGTTGCTTTTGGCAACTTTCAGTAGGGCATCTTTACCTTCTTTCCATCCGGGATTTGCCAGAAGGAACGATAGAGCAAGCTTTTTGTTCTCAGCAGTTGAAACAAATATCCTGGCACCTTCGTTCGACTTTGACAGCTTGTCAAGTGAAGCAAGAACGCTCTGAAGCTTCTTTGAAGCCGCCGAATTATCCTTTACTTTCAGAGCCATGGCTCCGGAAACAGGTATTGTTCCGGGCTTGAATGTCCCTTTTGTAAGCTGATATTTGTCATCAAGTTCCTTGATCTGCGCGTCAGTAACCGCGGGGGGATCAGTCATGAAGTTATTTCTTATATAGTAGATCAGCCCGACCCTTTGGTCGGCAGGTATAACATCGTATGCGGCCATACCTTTCGCGGCTATACCCTCCTGAAGGGTTTTCCACATTCCGGCGAAATCACGACCATTGGTCCAACCGTCAGCAGCGTGGAAATTCCTCGGTTTGGGGTTCAGCGCGGCTCCCGCAACACCGTCACCTTTACCGGTCGCTCCGTGGCACGATACACAGTTGGTGTTAAACAGCTCTTTACCTTTGGCTATGAGTTCATCAGATGGCTTCTTCAACATTGCCGCGTCAACGGCGGTTAGCATCGCGGGATCTGCAACCGGCAGTTCCGCCACTATCGTTGTTGAATCAAATAACCTCGCGGGAAGCCCGTTTTCATTCACTTTTCCGAGGTTTCTCGCGTAATAAACGCCAAGCCCGATCAGTACAATGAACAGATATGGATATGCTGCCGCAAGAAAAGCTATGGGATTATCAAATTTTTTCATTTTTTTATCACTCATTCTGTTTCCACTCCTACGGCCTGTTGTTGAGTCCCCTCTCGAGCTTTGGATCGCCGATCGGGACTGCATTATGCTTTTTAAAGTTGAAATAGAAGACCAGTACAAGCCCGCCTATCGCGGCCAGCGGAAAACCAAACTCGGTTACAACATAGAACAATCCGCTCTTTTCACCATGATACTGTGGCATTATCAGCCAGTAAAGATCGATCAGGTGAGCCACGAGTATCCAGACTGCCGCGAACTTGAGCCTTACAGGGTCTTTCTTCGCCGGTGCAGGCAGCAATAATGCATACGGCACAAGGAAGTGAACTACCATAAGGGTAAGTGTAATGGCTGCCCACCAGCCTTCCCACCTTCTTATGAACCAGAAAGTTTCTTCAGGAAGGTTGGCATACCAGATAAGCATGAACTGCGAGAAAGCGATGTACGCCCAGAAGTTGATGAAACCGAAGAGGAGACCACCAAGACTTGCCAGCGAATCGTTGTGCAGCCTGGGATGCATGTAACCATTTTCCTTCAGCAGGATAACCACCAGAGTTGTGGCGGCAAGTCCCGCGAGAAGTGTTCCCGCGAAAACGTAGACACCATATATGGTGGAAAACCAGTGCGGCTCAAGACTCATCATCCAGTCGATACCGGCGAAAGTAAGGGTTATCGCGAAAAGCGGAATGAAGATCGCGGAAGCAACAACATTCTTTTTCGTCAGTTTCTGATCTTTTGTTTCATCCTGTTTCCTGGAATTTCTAACGACAAAGAAGTAGTAGAGAGACCAGATCGCAAAGGTTACCAGAACCCTGACTATAAAAAACGGGATGTTCAGATATGGCTCCTTCCCTTTCAGAAGTGCATCACTTTCAACAGCCTCGGCATGAGTCCAGTGATAAAGATCGTGCATGAAAAAGAAGAGAGGCACCGCAATCAGAAAGAAAAGTGGCACCGCGGAACCAAAAAACTCGGGTACCCTGCGCATCGGTGTGCTCCAGTCAGCATTTGCCACATACTCAAGGGCAATAATGAAGAGTGAACCAACACCAATGGTGAGGATAAAGAAAAATCCGAGTAGATAAGAGAACTTGGCGCGGAGGGGGTCAAGAATGAACCCGAGAGCACCTACTATCAAACCAATAGCCAGTAAAGCCAATCCTATATTGAGAACCTTACCCGGCAGATCTTTTTTCACATATTGCATGTTATCAGTTGCCACTTGCAGTATTCTCCTTTCTGTACTGCTGAATTTCAGCTTCAGATGCATTCTTGGCTTTCTGCAAAGCTCTAACGTAATTTACAACCGCCCAACGCTCTTTCACAGTCAGCTGGTGAGCGTAAGAGGGCATCACGTTCTGACCAACGGCGATAACGTGATAAATGTTACCGTCTTTCCACTGCTGGAGTTTCTGCGTGTGCAGACTTGGTGGAACGGGGAACTGTCCGTTGAGCCGTCCGTCACCGTCACCATAGTTGCCATGGCAGGGTGAGCAGAAAGTAAGGAACTTCTTCTTTCCGAGCTTCAGCACCTCGTCTGATGCTAAAAGAGGGTTAGGAAGTGGTTCCGCCGGTTGAGCCGTTGAATCCTTGAACTCGTATGGCATGTGACCGCGGGCAATAGATCCCTGAACCGGCTCCCGCATCATTTTACCATCGGCGAAGAAATCACTTTTTGCCTGCGGCATTCCACGGAACTGATATTCCATCCAGTTGAATGGATTAATATATGCCAGCTTGTTCAGAGCGAAATAGGTTCCGCCAGATACAAGGACAGCTACAGTTGCCAGAATACCGATGAATTTCGGGTTAAACGCGTCGAAAAGAGTCTTCTCTATCTCAAATACATCGGAGATATGCTTGCCTCCGAGTGACTTAAAGAGAGCCTTCACTTCTTCAGCGTTGAACTTCTTGTCTTTCGCGGCGATAAAAACACCATATTTGTCGCGTGAAACCGCCTCCATGTATGGAGTGTCATGCAGAGGGTGTTTGTTATCAGGAAAGCGGAAGAACATCGAGATCATACCGATCACAGTGGCTAAAGTCGCGAGAAGTACCGTGAGCTCGAAGGTGACCGGAATAAATGCCGGCAACGAGAAGAACGGCTTTCCACCGATGTTCATCGGATAATCAACCACCATCGTCCAGTACTGGAGGAGAAGAGCGAGACCTGCTCCCGAAAGACCGAATACGAGTGTTATGTATCCGAGCTTCGAGGGTTTCAGTTTCATCGCGTCATCCATCCCGTGAACCGGATATGGGGTGTGAACGTCGAATTCTTTGTAGCCCGAGCCTGATACCTTTTCGGCAGCGTGAATTATCTGATCCGGAGTATCGAAGAGGGCTGTAATACCGTGTAATTTGTTATTGCGTTCCATTAGTGGTCACCCCCGTGATGAGTTGGCTGAGCACCGTCTGCAACGGCTTTAATTTCAGATATTGCCACAACCGGCAGCGCTTTAACGAAAAGAAGAACCAGTGTGAAGAAAAGTCCAAAGCTTCCGAGGAGAAGACCAAAATCGTAAATTGTCGGAACATAGTAACCCCAGCTCGAGGGGAGGAAGTCCCTGTGAAGCGAGGTTACGGTGATCACGAAACGCTCGAACCACATACCGACGTTAACGAAAATTACCACCACCATCATGATGGGGATCGATCTTCTGATCTTTCTGAACCAGAAAAGCTGCGGGAAAATAACGTTGCAACTTACCATGATCCAGTAAGCCCAGGCGTAGGGGCCAAATGCCCTGTTGATAAATACGAACTGTTCAAATTGCACACCGCTGTACCATGCAATGAAAAACTCCATCGCGTAGGCATAACCCACCATCATTCCGGTTGCAAGTATAACCTTGTTCATCTTCTCCAGGTGATCGATCGTGATGATATTTTCGAGATCGAAAATCTTTCTCACAAAGACGAGCACGGTAACCACCATCGCGAAACCTGAAAAGATGGCGCCCGCTACAAAGTATGGCGGGAAGATGGTAGTGTGCCAGCCCGGCATAATCGAAACCGCGAAGTCGAACGACACGATCGTGTGAACCGAGAGTACGAGAGGTGTGGCGAAACCGGCGAGGATCACGTACGATTTTTCATAGTGCTGCCAGTTTCTGTGTGAATGTCTCCATCCCAGACTGAAAAGCGAGTAGATGAATTTCTTCACCTTGCCCGTTGTTCTGTCGCGCATTACCGCGAAATCGGGGATGAGACCGATGTACCAGAATACAAGTGACACTGTGAAGTATGTTGAAACCGCGAAAACGTCCCACAGAAGTGGTGAAGTGAAATTCACCCAGAGTGAGTGCTGGTTCGGGTAAGGAAGCAGGTATCCATCCATCCACGGGCGGCCCGTATGCACGGCAGGAAAAATACCCGCGCACATTACGGCGAAGATCGTCATCGCCTCCGCGAATCTCGCGATGGCGGTACGCCACTTCTGCCTCAGGAGGAAAAGGATCGCGGAAATAAGGGTTCCCGCGTGCCCTATACCGACCCAGAAAACGAAGTTGACGATATCGAACGCCCAGCCCACAGGCTGGTTGTTACCCCAAAGGCCGATACCGTAGTAAAAGGTTAACCCAAGGGATGTCGCGCCGAGTAGCAGGAGTGTAAGCGTTATGCTTAAAGCCATGTAGTATTTCCTGGACGGCTTCTCCGACATCGGTTTGGCGATCAGGTCCTCTATCTCGCCGAGAGAGAGCCTTCCCTGGATCAACGGAAGTTCTTTGCTGTAATCTATATTCACTTACGCTTCCTCCGTCTTAGTGTTCCATAATCTTGCTACGTACTTGACGTTGGCTTTAACATTCAGTTCTTCAAGCACTGTGTAGGCAAGGTCATGTTCATGAAACTTCAAGAAATCTGTATCTTTTTCAATGAGATCACCGAAAGAGATCGCTTCGGCCGGGCAGGCTTCCTGGCAAGCGGTTTTTACGTCGCTTCCCTTCAATGGTCTGCCTTCAACACGAGCCTTGCTTCTTGCATCTTCGATCCTGTGGACGCAGAAAGTACATTTCTCCATCACACCACGGGTACGAACCGTCACTTCAGGGTTGTGAGCAAGATTAACAGGCTGTTCGTGATAGTAACCATTCGCGAAATGATCCCTGAAATCGAAGAAATTGAATCTTCTTACTTTGTAAGGGCAGTTGTTCGAGCAGTATCTTGTACCAACACAGCGGTTGTAGACCATCTGGTTGAGCCCGTCGATACTGTGAGTTGTCGCGACAACAGGACAAACGTTCTCGCAGGGGGCGTGATCGCAGTGCTGACAGAGCATCGGCTGATAAGAGGCGACAGGTTCCTCCGGGGTCCCGGCATAATACCTGTCTATTCTCATCCACTGCATTTCACGACCGGTGAGAACCTGATCCTTCCCTACCACGGGGATGTTGTTCTCGATCGAACACGCAACCGAGCAGTTTCCGCAGCCGGTGCATTTGTTCAGATCGATCGTCATTCCCCATTTTACTTCAGGGTAATCGTGTCTATCGTATAAAGAAATAAGTTCATGTTTGCCGTGCTTCAGAACTTTCGGATTTTTTTCAAAATCTGAAACGGTCGCTTCCTGAATGATGTGGCGCTTCAGATGAGCGTCTTTCACATCTTTCACCAGGGTTTCATCGTATGTGTGATGATCCTGTGTTGAGGCCAGCTTATAGTGCCCGTCTGCAACGGCAACTGAAGCGGTTGTAAATACTTTTTCGTTCAGGGCTTTCTGGAAGACAGAAACATCTTTTCCTACTTCAAGAGCAACCACAGGACATTTGGTTCTTCCGTAACCAAGTTCCACAACCACTGTATCATCAGCGAGACCGGGTTGAACAAGTACAGGAAGTGTAACTTTCTTACCGTTAACGGTGACATCAACCATACTGTTGGTTTTTGCACCAAGAGTCTTGGATGTCTGCTCGGAAATGGCAGCATAGTTGTCCCATGTGATCTTTGAAACGGGATGTGGAAGCTCCTGCAGCCAGCCGTTATTGGCGTGTTTTCCATCGCCAAGGGCATAACTTTCAGCCAGTATCACAGCCATCTTACCGGCCGCGAGAGGATTCTTTGAGGGAACCTCTTTGGTGTCCCATTTCGGAGCCTCAACTTTTCCACCTTTTGAGAGCATAACGCCATCATGAAGACTTCCGGCCCAGAATTTATCGAAATTGGCACCATCATAATCAGCTTTCCAGGCAGCTTTCAGGAAGTTGAGGTAAGCGGTCTCGCTATAACCATCACTCTTGCCGGAGAGCCACTGAAGCAGGATTGCTTCTTTCTGTCTTGTGTTGTAAAGCGGGGCAATAACAGGCTGCATTGTGCTTGTAACGTTGCTTCTGACCTTCGCGTCACCCCAACTCTCGAAGTTGTGATTCAATGGAAGCACAAAATTCGAGTGAAATGTTGTTTCATTGGGAAGTGTCGCCAGCGAAACCACGAGTGGAACGCTCTTGAGGGCTTCTTCAAATCCGGAATCTTTTGGCAGATGATATACAGGGTTGGCGTCAAGATTAACAAGAACCTTGATTTTCCCTCCCTTCATATCTTTTACGAGTCCCGCGATCTCCTGTGAGGTCGAGTAGTCGTGCAGTGCCACACTGCTTGAAGCGGTGCTGTAAAGTGCCGTTCCTCCCGTAACTTCATTCAAAAGGTTAACAAGAACGTGAACATCCGCGGGAACGGTTTCGCCCGCGTATACTATTGACTTGCCACCGTTTGAAACGAGATCACCTACGAGCGAATTGAGCGCCTTCTTCCCCTTGTCAGCAAGCCCGGCTTTCTTGGCAAAAGCTTCTGTTGAGTACTGATCGAGGGTTCCGGCGAGGGATTCAGGCACGAGCCCCTTCCCTTTTCCGCGTTTTGTTACTTCATTAAGAAGTGTGAGAACGAGGTCGTAATACTGTTCAGGTTTAATTCTCAATCTGTAGTCAGCATTGGCGCCTGTTGAAGTAAAGTTTGCTTCAGCTGCGTAAAGCCTGTTGAATTTTTTGGTATTATGTACATCGCGGCGCGATCTGATCATTCTTTGCTGTTCGAGGCTGTTTCCGTCAGTGCCGAAAAGGCTTGCCTCGATAGCAAGAATAACATCGGCTTCATCCCACTTGATAACAGCGGGATTCGATTTTTCGCCGTAGCACTTCTTCCAGGCAGACGTTCTGTTCTCTCCGGAGAAAAGATCGTAATAGTAATAGCTAATGCCTTTGTACTTCTCCTGAAGATCGTTCATCAGTTTCATCGCTGTGGGTGAAGTCACCTTGTTTGAAATGAAGGCTGCTTCTCCACTCGCGAGAGCGGCAATTACTTTTTTATCAACTTCCTGCCAGCTTACAGGATCATAAGTACCCTGACGTGCTGCCTGAGGCTCAGTGAACCTCTGCGGATCATACAGATCCATGATCGAGGCCTGTCCCTTCGCGCAGATCTTACCTGCATTTACAGGATGGTCGGGGTTACCATCAACTTTTATGGGACGGCCTTCCCTTGTTTTGATGAGGATACCACATGCCTCCGCACAGCCCGTGCAGGTTGAGGCGTAATAATTTGCCTCACCTATCGTGATCTCTTCCGGCTTTTTGTTGTAAGGCATCAGTTCACCCTTGTCGCGGTAGTCGGAGCAACCCGCGGCAGTGAAGGCAGCCGACGCGCTTAATTGCGCGAGGAATTTTCTTCTCGAAATTCCCGTAAGGCTTTTTTCCGGGTCAAATT
>JAEYUD010000045.1 GCA_023433685.1 Bacteroidota bacterium | reverse complement strand
GTCCAACAGCCGCCATCACCCCCGCTTCGGACACTGAACAGGTCTGGGAAGCACTCGACGACCGGGAGAAGGTAGTGGTGGTGCAGCTCGCTCCCGCGGTCAGGGTCTCTCTGGGTGAGATGTTCGGCTACCGTGAGGGGGAAAATGTAACGGGCAAGATGATCGCCGCCTTGAAACACCTCGGCTTCGCGAAGGTTTACGACACTTCATTCGGAGCGGATCTTACCGTGATCGAGGAGGCAAACGAACTTATGGAACGGGTGGCAAACGGCGGCAAGATGCCACTGATAACTTCATGCTGCCCCGCATGGGTGAAATACGCAGAGCAGTACCAGCCTGAGTTCCTCGGAAACATCTCCTCTTGCAAATCACCTCAGGGGATGATGGGTGCCCTGATAAAGAACTGGCTCCCTGGCAAACTGGGTGTAGAAAAGGAAAAGATTGTTTCCGTCTCCGTGATGCCCTGTACCGCGAAGAAATTCGAGATCACCAGGGACGGCAAGGATGTGAAGGATGTCGATCTCGTTCTCACGGTGCCTGAACTCGCGCGGATGATTAAAGAGGCAGGCATCTGCTTCGATGAACTTGAGCCTGAATCGTTTGACATGCCTCTCGGCTTTAAAACAGGAGCAGGCATTATTTTCGGTAATTCCGGCGGCGTTGCTGAAGCCGTGGTAAGGCATCTGACAGGCGGCGACACTTCACAAAAGGATGTGCTGCCCCTGCGCGGTAATAAAGGGATAAAAACCAAAACAATCACAGTTGAACACAAGGAATACCGGATCGCTGTGGCGAGCGGACTGAAAAACGCGAAAGAACTGCTCGAGAAGGTCAAGGCCGGCGAAGAAGTTTATGATTTCATCGAGATCATGGCTTGTCCATCCGGATGCGCGGGTGGAGCGGGGCAACCCGTCACTCATTCTGAAACTACGGTCGCCCTCCGCGGTAAAGGACTAATTGAGTCAGACAAGATGCTGCAACTCCACAACGCCTCTGAAAACCCCTGGTTAAAGGAGCTTTATGGCTCGTTCCTTGAGTCCCCCGGCAGCCACCTCGCCCATCAGCTTCTGCACACAAACTACAAAAGCAGAAAAAGGTTCGAAGGTGGGATTAGTCTTATCCAGAGTGAGGGGGAGAAGAAACAGATATCGGTGTGTGTCGGAACCGCCTGTTTCATCAAAGGTTCACAGAAACTGCTCGACAGGATAGTCAGGCATGTCTCCGTCGAAAACCTCGGCAGCGAGTTTGATGTATCCGCCACTTTCTGCGCTGAAAACTGCGAGAAGGGCCCCTCCGTTGTAATCGACGGTGAGATCATCCACAACTGCACCATCGACAAGGTAAAAACTGCAATAAACGATCTTCGATAATGAAGTACTGATCAAATGAAAAAAGGCTGCCATCCGGTTTTGGCAGCCTTTTTTTCGAAATGTATAATGTTATTTTTGCACTCAGAAAAAATACAAAACTTACTTTATACCTGATTGATATATTCAATGCCCAAAAAATACAACTTCATCCTCATCGTTCTTACTATAATTCTGACAACATTTCCCGTGATGGCACAGCACGATCTCCAAAAGTTTTTCGACGAAGCCGGATACAGGGGAAGCATAACCATCTTCGACAAGAAGGCAAATAAATGGATATTCAGCGACTCACTTGAAGCGGATCTGGAATTGTCGCCCGCTTCAACTTCGAAAATATTCAATTCCCTGGTATTCATTGAAGAAGGAATTCTGAAAGATGAGTATGAAACGGTAAAATGGGATGGAGTAAAAAGATGGGTTGACGACTGGAATCAGGACCTCGACCTCCGCCGGGCATTTAAATACTCGGCATTATGGGTCTACGCCAAACTCGCCCCACAGGTTGGTCGCGAAAAATATCTCCGGTATCTCGATAAGTGTGAGTACGGTAACAAAGTTATCGGCGCGCATGTCGATTCATTCTGGATCGATAATTCCCACAAGATTTCACCCGTGCAGCAGGTAAACTTCCTCCGCAATCTGGATGAGGAGAAACTCCCCTTCTCGAAAAGGACCTTCTCGATCGTGAAAAACATAATGATCGAAACTGAGGACTCCACCCACACCCTCCGGGCTAAAACCGGCTGGAACAGAACCCCCGGGCAGGATGACACCGGCTGGTGGGTCGGCTACATCACACTAAAGGATAATGTGATCTATTTCGCCACCCGCATCCGCAAACCCTACGACGATGAAACCCCCGGCTTCTTCCAGGCCAGGAAAACGATTACGATCAATATACTTAAATACTTGCAACTCTTTTGAAGTGTGAACTGTGAACTGTGAAGGGTGAAGTATTAAAACATCAGCCTTCAGGACAAATTCACCCTCAGCCTTCAGCGTTCGCAAACTACTTCACAGTTCACAGTTCATAGCTCACACTTCATTTAACTTTCACCTTCACCGGCTTTATGCCCCAGATGTTTTTGGCATAGTCTGAGATGGCGCGGTCGCTTGAGAACTTGGCGATACGGGCGGTGTTAAGGAGCGACATTTTCGTCCACTTTTCGCGGTCGCGATAGGTGTTTGAGACCTCCTGCTGAACGCGGCAGTAATCTTCATAGTCGGCCATGAGCATATAGAAGTCAGAGCCCATGAGCGAATCGATGATCGGCTGGAAGAGACCCGGTTCGGCCGGTGAGAAGAAGTTTCCGGCGATCATGTTTATCACGCGGCGGAGTTCGGGATTTCTGTCGTAATAGTCCTTCGGATTGTAGCCGGAAGCCCTGAGAGCCAGCACTTCATCAGCGAGGAGACCGAAAATGAAGATATTGTCGTCACCCACTTCCTCACGGATCTCAATGTTTGCGCCGTCCATGGTTCCGATTGTGAGCGCGCCGTTGAGGGCGAACTTCATGTTACCCGTGCCTGAAGCCTCGAGACCCGCGGTGGAGATCTGTTCTGAAAGATCTGCAGCGGGGATTATCCTCTCCGCGAGTGAGACGCCGTAGTTGGCGATGAATACCACTTTAAGTTTGTCGCCGATGGCGGGATCGTTGTTAACCACATCGGCAACCGAGTGGATAAGCTTGATCACGAGCTTCGCCATGTGGTAAGCAGGGGCAGCCTTTCCGGCGAAGATCACGGTTCTGGGAACCGCGTCGTACCGGGGGTTCTCCTTGATCCGGTTGTAGAGGGTAATTACATGAAGCACATTCAACAGTTGGCGCTTGTACTCGTGGAACCTCTTGATGTGGACATCGAAGATCGAATCGGTTGAGACTGTTATACCGTATTCGCTTTTGATGAACTTGGCAAGCAGTTGCTTGTTGAACCACTTCACATGACTCCAGTTGTTAATGAACTCGGTGTCATCTACAAATTTTTCGATCTCGCGGATCTTGTCGTTGTGGAGTATCCAGTCTTCACCGATCCTGTCGGAAATTAGTGATGAAAGGAGGGGGTTCGCGTGGCGGATCCACCTGCGGAAGGTGATGCCATTGGTGACATTCTTGAACTTCTTCGGGAAGATCTTGTAAAAATCGTTAAAAATGAGCTGTTTAAGGATGTCCGAGTGAAGTGCCGCCACACCGTTAACGGAGTGACTGCATACAATGGCGAGGTTTGCCATGCGGATCCTCTTGTCGGGGTTCTCACGAATGATCGAGATCCTTGAAACAACTTCATCCGAAAGGTTATACTTTTCCTTAACATCGGTAAGGAAGTTGTGGTTGATATCATAGATGATCTGCAGGTGGCGCGGCAACAGTTCCTCAAAAATGGAAACCGACCACTCTTCGAGCGCCTCGGGAACCACGGTGTGATTCGTGTAGGCGAAGGTGCCCGTTGTGATCCTCCAGGCCTCATCCCATGGGAGGTTGTACTCATCGATCAGGATGCGCATCAGCTCAGGGATCGCGATCACGGGGTGCGTGTCGTTAAGCTGGATGGCGACCTTCTCGGGGAACTTCTCGAATGTCTTGTGGTTGATCTGATACTTCCTGATGATATCCTGAAGTGACGCCGAGGAGAAGAAGTATTGCTGTTTCAGGCGGAGGAACTTCCCTTCGGTGTAACTGTCGTTGGGGTAAAGCACCTTCGAGATATTCTCGGAGATGTTCTTTCCCTCAACCGCGGCCACATAGTTACCCTCGTTAAAATCTTTGAAGTTGAACTCCTCGTTCGCTCTCGCGGCCCAAAGCCTGAGGTTGTTCACTGTATCCGATTTGTAGCCGGGAACAGGAACATCATACGCCGCGGCGAGAATGTTCTCGGTATCGATCCAGTTGTGCTTAAGTTTTCCTTCGGGGGTTCTTACTGTAACAACGCGACCGAAGAAACGGACCTTGAATGTGAGCTCGCGCCTCGGAATCTCCCACGGACAGCCGTAGGCGAGCCAGTAGTCGGGTTGCTCCTGCTGACGGCCATTAAGAATCTCCTGTTTGAAGATACCGAACTCGTAACGGATGCCGTAACCGAACGCCGGAAGCTGAAGTGTAGCCATGGAATCCAGGAAACAGGCAGCGAGCCTTCCCAAACCGCCATTTCCGAGCGCCATATCGTGCTCAAGTTCGATTATGTCTTCAAGTACATATTCATCTTTCCGGAGTATCTTGCGGCACTCCTCGTAGTAGTCCATGTTTATCAGGGCGTTACCAAGGAGGCGACCCATCAGGAACTCGAGTGAGAGGTAATATACCTTCTTCACATCTTTTGTGTTGTAAGCGTGTTGCGTGCGCAGCCAGTTCCTTACGAGCCTGTCCCTGATCGAGAGGGAGAGGGCGTAGTACATGTCGTTATTTGTTACCGTCTGGCGGGTTTTAACGAGAATAAACTCGAGATGTTCAGCGAACTGATTTGAAAGGGAGTAACTCTCGTTGGCCTCCCTGTCTGTAAAAAACAATGAATTTTTCATAAACTTCTATTTCCTTATAACAGTGAATCAAGTATCATCCACTCCCAATCCGCCACGGCGGACTAATACCTAATACCTAAAAAGGGTTATCCAAAATACTTAAAGGTGCCCCCTGCGCGTCTTTTTCGGAGACTACGGGGATATCCGTTTTCCAGTCGATCCCGAGCGAGGGGTCGTTGTAGAGGAGCGTTCTTTCAGACTGTTTGTTGTAAACACCCGTGCATTTATAGTGAAAAATGGCAATTTCGGAAAGAACCGAGAAGCCGTGCGCGAACCCGGGCGGGATCCAAAGGAGGTGGTGATTCTCATCGGATAGCACGGTTGAGAAGTGCTGCCCGTATGTGGGTGAACCCTTACGGATATCGACCACCACATCGAGAACCGCACCCGAGATCACCTGGCAGAGCTTCCCCTGCTCGAACGGTGGCGCCTGGAAGTGGAGCCCGCGGATGGTTCCTTTCGTCGATTTCGAGAGGTTGTCCTGCACGAAAAGGTGATCAACGCCTGCATCGGCAAGTTTATCCTGCCGGAAGCACTCGTAGAAGAAGCCTCTCTGATCTTCAAAAACCGCCGGTTGTATAAGCAGCACGCCGTCCAGATTGCCGTTAATTATTTTCACTTGTTTCTCCCTAACTCCTTAATTTATCTTCTTTCTTCAAATTCCTGCAATACTTTTTCGAGGTATTGCCTGTACATGCTCTGCGGTATCGAATTTATCAAAGCCTTGAAACCGTCTTCGTCTACAAATCCTTTGCTGAAGGCGATCTCCTCAAGGCATGCAACCTTAAGCCCCTGACGCTCTTCGATTACGCCGAAGAAGTTCGACGCCTGAAGGAGTGCCTGAGGTGTACCTGTATCAAGCCAGGCAACTCCGCGACCGACGATCTCGACCCTCAACGCTTCCTTCTCGAGGTAAACATTGTTTACATCGGTAATCTCAAGCTCGCCGCGGGCGGATGGTTTAAGATTTTTTGATATTTCGACCACATTATTGTCATAAATGTAAAGACCGGGAACAGCGTAGTTCGATTTCGGAACCTTCGGTTTCTCTTCGATAGAGAGAACCTTCCCCGATTTATCGAAGTTAACAATACCGTATCTCTCAGGATCGGTAACCCTGTAGCCGAAGATCTTCGCGCCCGTTGTGTGCTCTGCTACTGCATTGTAGAAGAATTCAAGATCGCCGAAGAAGATGTTGTCGCCGAGGATGAGGGTTACATTATCATCACCGATGAACTCCGCGCCGAGGATGAATGACTCGGCGATACCCCGCGGGGCATCCTGCAGTTTGTAGGAGATGTTCATGCCAAGGTGGCTGCCGTCATCGAATAATTTCTGGTAAAGAGGGATCGTTTCCTCATTAGAAATTATCAGAACTTCCTTTATTCCGCCCAGCATAAGAACGGAAAGAGGGTAGTAAATGAGCGGTTTATCGTATATAACCGCCAGCTGTTTACTGTAAACTTTTGTGATTGGGTAAAGCCTTGATCCGGAGCCTCCGGCAAGAATAATACCTTTCATGCGATTCCTGTCTTAAAATTTAGAATAATCAATTTATAAATTTAACAGATTTTTCTGTTTTTCATGAAGATATTAACCGTAATGAGAGTAAATTAAGGGGTTACACAGATTCCACGGATTAATCACGGATTCCACGGATTTGACTAAAAGCACGCAGATACACGCCGATTTAACAGATTGACGCAGAGTTTATAAAAAACTTCTGCGATGGCACAATCTATAAATGACACCAACAAAAAAAACTTCACAGTTCACAGTTCACAGTTCACACTTAAACCCTTATATTTCGCCGAACAATTATTAAACTGCCATGTCACACAAAAAACTGAGTCAAAAGACGGGTAAACCACCCGGAACAATTGAATATACCGGCGAAAGAACGGAAACAGCAACCCGTATAATCGCGATAAAGTTCGGTGCCGATCACTTCAGAAGCACGGAGATCGGGTCGCCGGAGGAATTAACGGAGTTTATCAGGTCAGATCATGGCGGTTTGAAGTGGATCCGCGTTTTGGGTTTCACTAAACAGGAATATTTCTCGATCCTCGCGGAGCATTATAATATCCATGAACTAACGCTTGAGGATATTCTGAACGTCTACCAGCGACCGAAGATCGAACAGATGGGCGATGTTATCTTTGCCGAAGTGAACCGCATGAAGATAACCGGTGAGGATGTCTGCACTTCCGACCAGGTCTCTCTCTTCCTCACGGAGAACACCTTGCTGACATTTCAGGATTTTGAAGAAGACTTTCTGAACGGTATCGAGACGAGAATAGAAACGGGCAAGTCACTCATCAGAAAGAAGATCGATTTCCTCTTCTATGCCGTGCTCGATCTGGTGGTTGATGAATATTATGTTGTGCTGGAACAGTTGAACGACAAGATCGAGGATATCGAAGAGCTCTTCTTCAACGACGGCATAAACAATAACTTCAAGGTGCTGCAGTCGCTTAGAAGTGAACTGAGGAAACTCCGCCAGGCTATCTGGCCCGTCCGCGACATAATGAACAAGATCCATAAAAAAGAACTCACAACCTTCTCGAAAGAAACCCTCTTTTACTTCAACGACACATACGACCACATCAATCAGATAATCGAGATTCTCGAGAATCTCCGCGAAAGCACCCTCGCGCTGATCGATGTGTACATGTCTTACACCAGTAACCGCCTGAACGACATAATGAAGGTGCTGACCGTTATCTCAACCATCTTCATCCCCCTTACCTTCATAGCCGGCGTGTACGGAATGAACTTCCACAATATGCCCGAGATCAGCCAATGGTGGGGGTATCCGGCATCACTCTTGCTCATGATCCTGGTAGCCCTCGGCTTCGTGAAGTATTTTAAGATGAAGAAATGGTTTTAGTTAGCTATTAGCTATTAGCTATTAGCGAATAGCGTTTGATGGTTTATGGCAGTGTGAGATAGAATATCCCTGTTAAAAGAATCATTAATAGTTTTGGCACTTCTGTTCAGCACGATCGCTAATAACTAATAGCTAATAGCTAATAACTAAAAACCTCCTTTCATCACATTCCCCGAACCTTAATCCTGCAAAAATTGTTTTTTAGTATAAAAGATAATTATTCTTTTGGACCAAGGAAAATGAAAAACGACAATAAAAAAACTCTGGTTGTGGTCGGCGCGGGATTCGCGGGACTGCAATTAGTAAAAAAACTGAAAAATAAAGATCTCCGGATCATTCTTATTGACAAATCGAACCACCACCTCTTTCAACCCCTTCTATATCAGGTGGCGATGAGCGCGCTTTCACCCGCCGACATTTCAGCACCGGTTAGAACCATTCTTAAAAACCAAAAAAATGTCGAAGTGATAATGGGCGAAGTGAAGGCGATCGATAAAACCACGAAAACCCTCTATGTGAACGGCAGTTCGATCGCTTTCGACTGGCTGGTGCTTGCCACGGGCGCGAAACACTCCTATTTCGGTAAAAACGAGTGGGAACAGCACGCCCCGGGCCTCAAAACCCTCGCCGATGCCCTCGCCATCCGTGAAAAGATGCTACTCTCGTTCGAGGAGGCTGAGAACAACGCTTTCATCGGCGGAAAGTGCCCACCTGTGAAATTCGTGGTTATCGGCGGCGGACCAACAGGTGTTGAGGTGGCGGGCTCACTCGCCGAGATCGCGCGTAAAACCCTGAAAAAAGACTTCAGAAATATCGACACTTCGAAAACAGAGATAGTCCTCCTCGAAGGATCCGACCGCCTTCTCGCTGCCTATGACGCACCCCTGAATGAAAAAGCCCTCGAAGACCTAAAAGCCCTCGGAGTGAAAGTACGACTGAACACCAAAGTTACAGGCATCGATGAAACAGGTGTCTACATCGGCGATGAGAAGATCGAAACAAAAAATGTGATCTGGGCTGCAGGCAACGCCGCTTCGCCCCTGATTGCAAGCCTTGAAACGGAGACCGACCGTATGGGTCGCGCCATGGTACGTGAGAACTGCTCGATCAAAGAAAGCGATGACATCTTTGTCGTCGGCGATGCCGCCCACTTCAATCAGGGTGACAAACCCCTCCCCGGCACTGCACCAGTTGCCATGCAGCAGGGCCGCTACATCGCCAGGCTATTAAAGAACCGTTTAAACCGCAAAGAAACCCCCGGTTTCAAATATCTCGACAAAGGAAGCATGGCAACCATCGGTAGGGCGAGGGCAGTGTTCCAATCGGGTAACATAAAACTTTCCGGCTTCATCGCCTGGTTCCTGTGGGTTTTCATCCACATAATGTACCTCATCGGCTTCCGCAACCGATACCGCGTAATGGCCGAGTGGATGTGGTATTATATTTCGTTCAAGCCGGGAGCCAGACTGATTACGAAATAAGGCTGAAGGATGAGGGATGAGGGATGAAGTAATAAAAATTTAAGGACGCAGATACACGCTGATTAGAAAGATAAACGCGGAGAGAAATAATTCAAACTCTGCGTAAATCCGTTAAATCTGTGTGTACCTGCCCCTTCGGGGTCTGGTCCGCCGGGGCGGATTGGGGTCTGGTCCGCTAATAACTAATCGCTAATAGCTAATAACTACCCCAACCGCCTGATCTTCTTCATTCCCGGTTTTGGGATTTGTGTGTTTCTCGAGGTAGAAGGCAACTGCGAGCCCCTCCTTCAGGTTTTTACCGCGGAAGTTCCGGG
>JAEYUD010000022.1 GCA_023433685.1 Bacteroidota bacterium | reverse complement strand
ACAACGCTCTGATCACGACCGGATTGATATCATCCCCCTTACAGCTTATCAATAATTCATTCTCCCTTGTGGTATCGTTCGTTTATATAAACCTTCCTTTTCTCATAATGCCGGTTTATGCTGCTTTGGATAAAATCGACCCTTCGATCATCGAAGCATCTCATGATCTGGGCGCATCTTCCACAGCCACTTTTTTCAGGGTTATTTTACCCTACTCGGCACCCGGACTCGCGGCAGGAGTGGTTTTTGTACTGATACCGACTCTCACTAACTTTTTGGTACCGGAGTTCCTCGGCGGAATGAACAACTTTATGATCGGTAACCTGATCCAGCAGCAATTCTCTCACTCGAGAAACCTTCCCCTTGGAGCAGCGTTCTCAACCGTTATGATTATCGCAGTCGTGATTCTCGTCTCACTTTACCTCCGCTATTTTAATCCGTACAAAGAGGGCAAGGAGGATAATGAACGGTAACCTGCATGAGGAAATGTCAGAATCAAGACGCTCGCCGGTGAAAGTATCTCCCATCACCATGTTGATTTCACTTGTCGTTGCCGTTTTCCTGTTATCACCGGTGGCAATTACGATTATCTATTCGTTCAATTCCGGATCAAGGGTGACTGAATGGGATGGATTCAGCCTGAAGTGGTACCGCTCCGCGCTTGAAAATATTTCATTGTGGACATCGATCAAAAACACTCTGATCGTTGCCATTTCCAACACGATTCTTTCTACCCTGACCGGTACAATGGCTGCTTACGCGCTTGCCCGGTACAGGTTCAGATTCAAGACGGTTTTCAGAAACCTGATCTACATACCCGTGATACTGCCCGAGATTATTTTCGGAATAGCACTGATCTCGTTTTTTAACCTGATGTCTGTTGAACCGGGACTGACAACCGTAATACTCTCGCATGTCACTTTTACTCTTTCATTCGTAACTTTAATAGTGGGAGCAAGGTTTGACAAGTTCGATTTCCGGTTGGAAGAAGCTGCCCTCGACCTCGGCGCGCCTCACTTCACTGCTTTCTTTAAAGTGGTGCTTCCTGTTATTGCACCGGGCGTGGTCTCTGCCGCCATCTTCGCGTTCACTTTGAGCGTTGATGATTTTATCATCACGTTCTTCACGGCGGGCACCGGTGCCTCCACTCTCCCGGTGAAGATTTATTCAATGCTCAAGTTCTCCATCACCCCCGAATTAAACGCGATCTCTACAATTCTGATTTTGCTTACTTCAATTACTCTGATTTCCGCGTTCTTCCTCCAGAAATCAAATCTGCTTGAGCGTGTAAAACCCTCTTACATTTTCGCCGGCTTTATTATTGTTGTGGGTACTCTCTCACTACTCTCTTTCACCCTCGGGAGCAAACAGCAGGTTAACGTCTTTATATGGACCGAGTATATCGATCAGAAGATCATAACTGATTTTGAGGAGAAGTACGACATCAAGGTAAATCTTGACTACTATAGCAACAACGAGGAAATTCTTGCAAAACTCCAACTCGGGAACACCGGCTACGATCTGATATTCCCCTCTGACTATATGGTTGATATAATGCGCCGTCAGGGACTGATAAGAAAAATCGACACTTCGGCGATCGAAAACTTCCGACATATTGATCCGGCCTTCAAACAGGGTTATTTTGACCAGTCCGGCGAGTACCACATCCCCTACGCGTATGGTTACATGGGAATTGTCTACAACAAAGAGAAAGTAAAGAACCCTCCCCACTCTTGGAGCATTCTTTGGGATGAAAATTACAAGGGGAGAATAATCATGCTTAACGACATGCGGGAAGTGTTTACGGTGGCTTACAATTATCTCGGACTCGATATAGAGAAACGAAGTGAAAGCGACCTCGAAAAAGCCCTCGACCTGTTGAAAAAACAGAAACACCTGTTAAAAAAATATGAAAGCAGCGTGGTACAGAAGTATCTCTATTCCGGGGAAGTGTGGCTCGCCCATACCGATATAGGCACAGCCCTCAAAATAATGCGGAACGATCCAAGGTTCGACTTCACTATTCCCCGGGAAGGTACAAATATTTTTATCGATAACGTTTCAATACCCTCGAACGCGCCGAACTACGCCAATGCCCTGAAATTCATCGACCATTTGATCGAACCCCGGAACACAGCGCTGAATATTGAGAAAGTGCTTTATCCGATGCCTAACCGGGAAGCTGCCCGTTATCTGCCGGAAAAGCTAAAAAAGAACAAATTACTATTCCCCTCAACGGATCAGATCAATTCATTCACTACCTTGAAAGATCTCGGTGAGTTCAACAAAAAAATGGATATCGCCTGGACGAAGCTGATGAATTATTGACGGTTGTTTCTCTTTTCCCATATCTTCATGTAAGTCATAAGATTGGTTAAAGCATGAAGTATCGAGATGAGAAGCCCCTCCACACCATCCGTAAATCCCCGCCTGAGGATATAATGCTGTAGAAACGCGGCAACCGGATTAAATATAAAGTTTAGCGGGGTTGAGCTTTTAGTAAGATATTTTTCTTCAGCCTCGAGCGTGGAATAATTGTTGATCTTTGCGAGGGTGCTCTTTAAGTCGATGTGAGTGTAATGAATAATGTCGCCTTTAAGGTATCCGACCTTTCCATCCACTTCAAATCCTTCGTGAACTTTACGGTCTGTCAGTCTTGTCAGGCTTTTCCTGAAGAATCTCAACTGATAACCCGGGTACCAACCGCACGATTTGATCCATTTACCATTAAAGTATGTTTTCCGGGGCATGTAATATCCATCGAATTCACCGGGGTGTTTTAGAAGTGATTCTATTTCAGCTTTCAGCCCGGGTGATATCTCTTCATCCGCGTCAAGGCTGAGAATCCACTCATTGGAACAACTCCGCATGGCGAAAGCTTTCTGATCTGCAAAGCCTTTCCAGTCGTTATGGATCACTTTATTCGTGAATTTTTTCGATATTTCAACTGTTTTATCACGGCTGCCTGAATCAACTACAACAATTTCATCAGCCCAGGTTACACTGTTAAGGCACCTTTCGATGTTCTTTTCTTCATTAAGGGTAATGATCGAGACTGAGATTTTTTCCAAAATTAACCGATGAATTTTCTGCGCGTTTCAGGTGTCGGTATCCTGCACGCCTCTTCACGTCCAAAAAATTTGTACCTGTTCCTGGCAATAAGCGAATAAACCGCGTCACGGATGAAAGCGGGAACCACGATCAAAGGGTAAAGAAGTGAGAGTCCACCACCAAGTTTTTTCGCGACCCTCAACCCGGCAGTGGATTTGATGTAGTAATCTTTACCATCCACCAGAATGAAAGTATCGAAATCATCCTGCGACAGCCCAAGTTTTCGCAGCACTTCCTGACCATACTCCGATTGAAGTGAGGCAAAACGAAAGTGATCATTCCTGTCACGGTCGATTATAAAATTAACCCAGAAATTGCAGAAATTGCAAACCCCGTCAAATAAAATCACTGATTTTTCGTTTCTATCCATCTAAATCTCATTTTATCGCTAATAACCAATAGCTAATTGCTAATAACTAAACACTCATTCTGCCACAGTGGATCACAACTCAGAACTAATAACTAATCGCTAATCGCTAATAACTGACAACCTCACCATCTCGATCCGTCTGACTGACGACCGGATGATGTGAATCTTAAAATTGTGGGCGGTAATAATTTCGCCGGGAATGGGAATCCGACCCGTTTCGTCCATAATAAATCCGGCAAGAGTGTTGTAATCGCCCTCCGGCAGGCCCAATTCATACTTTTCGTTTAGACTGTCAATTTCAACATTTCCACCGATCAGGTACTCGTTTTCACCGGTTTTGCGACAGACATTTTCCTCAACGTCAAATTCATCTTTTATCTCACCAAAAACCTCCTCTATCAGGTCTTCGGCTGTTACTATCCCTGCTGTACCACCAAATTCATCAATCACAACCGCGATTGAGGTGCGTTCCCTCAGGAAATCATTCAGCATCTCGACACTTCGTTTTGTCTCGGGCACATTCAGAATATCGCGCACGATCTCACGGAGTTCAGTGGGTTGCTTGAAAAGGTCATAAGCAAGAACAAAGCCACGGATATTGTCAAGATTCTCTTCGTATACGGGAAGCTTTGAGTAACCCGACTCAATAAAGACATCGAGGACTTCATCAATACTGCTGTTGATCTCAACCCCGACGATCTCCGTTCTGGGGCGCATCGCCTCATTGACCCTTTGATCCTGCATGTCGATCAACTTCCTGATAGCAGTGCCTTCTTTTTTATTTACGTTACCGGCGTTTTCGCTTTCCTCAACCAAAAGTTGAAGGTCTTCCCTTTTAACCAGCTCAGAGAGTGAGCCAGAGTCCTCTTTTATACTTATCAATCCGGTAAAAAGAGCAGCGAGTTTTACGAACGGGAAAAGAAGGTAGTACAAACCCCTTAATGGAATCGCCACAAAAGTAAAGAAACCGGTTGCAAGTTCGCGTCCGAAATATTTGGGCACCAATTCCCCGAGAAAAAGGAGGACAACAGTTGAAATAATGAGAATCTCAAATTCATTCATCCCAAACATTTTTTGAAGGAGATAGGCCGAGATCGAGGCAAAAGTAATATTCGCGATATTGTTACCGATCAATATCGTTGAGAAAAAACTCTCGGGATGCGTT
>JAEYUD010000228.1 GCA_023433685.1 Bacteroidota bacterium | reverse complement strand
GTACCATATCGTACATGCCAACATCCCGTAAGATTCCACGGATCGCATTCCCGGAGATAACTGGCACTTTTTCAACATCTCCGTTTGGCATGACGAACTTTTCACGACGCAGCTGTGTGGCGATTCCATTCTGCTCGCCACCATTGTGCATTATTGAGGTAAGGGCAGTTACAACGCCTTCAAAACTGTAAGTCTTCATCGATTTTCTCGCTTTCTTGTTTTTGTTGTTGTTCTTCGATTTCGGTAAAGAGGCTATCTTCTTTCCAAAATTCTTTCCGGCTTTCATTCTTTGCTCGCGCGAGCAAGGTCATATAAGCCGATTCATCCCTAAGCCAAGTAAGGATCATTTTATCCTTTCCGGATTCAATAATCTTTCTAATCTTAGCTTGATACTGCTGCTCCATGAGTATAGGCATTCTGTTAACTATATTCTGGTAAAATATGCGCAGTTTAGAGGTGTATGCGGCACTCCGGATGTTATTCTCGAATTGACCCCAAATACCATGCTTATACCTCTCCTTGTACTCTGTGCTGATACACCTGAATAAAGGCCAAAGCAGATTATCGCCTACATACTCGCGGTCGATTAATTCATCTTCCATAGTTACTCCATTATTTTAGAAAAAAAGAGAGCCAGCTCAAAAACTCTTTGCCCTCTGTATTGCTTCAATTTATCCTCAATTTTCCGCCATTTGTTGATGCCGAAATTCCAAATTCTATGCGAGGCGTACTCCCCGGATCTAATCTCATCGATCGAAAATATTTCAGCGTTCAGACGGGCAATTAGTTTTTGCAGTCCACGTAATGTGTTTGGGTCAGGATCGATAATAGTCTCTTCTAACTGCCACTTGCCGGGCACAGCTTTCATAACTAAGTGTTTTTGGCCGCTATCGCTGATCACGGCCAATTCGGGTGACTTGAAAAGTAAATCCCACATTTTAGCTTTATCAGCCTTCGTTAGCGGGTACCATATTCCGTCAACCACGAAATGCGAATATGTCCGGAACCGCTGTACTTTTTCACGTCCAGTCATGCTTTTAAGTAATTCGCTCTTTTCTTCAAAGCAGAACAAAGCTTCGTTGCTGATGATATCACCAGGGTACAAATACTGGTAATCCGTAAAGGTATCTTTTACCCATTTCTCGAATAATATTCCTTCTCCCGGTTTACCGGTTATCCTGCAAGTTCCCTTTAAATTGCCGTAAACAGGCTTAACAGAAAGGCAGTCAGTTACTATTTCGCACGGATGTTTCATTTCGTCCCTTGATATTTACTTACGCTTAAAAACGCCCAAATTGCAGCGCATGCCAAGTCCAAATACTCGTCTGCAATATCCTGATCTGATGCTTTCGCATGAACCGCGAGCTTTATCTCGATCATTTCCTCATCACAGATGGCGACACTTTCATGGCGGCTGTAGTGAGGTTCGGCACCATGTCGCGAAATTCTACTGTGAATTCTTTTGCGTAAATTCTCAAGTGCAACTTCTATTTCGTAATCTGTTATCATTGCAAGATTCCTAACTTTTCAAGTGCTTCATCAGCTGAATAAACCACGATCTTCTTTCCCCTCCACCGGTCGAAAAACTCTTTCTGGGTGTCGCGGAGCTTGCCCCTTGTCGCTGGGTTCTTCACCTCGACAAATACATTTTCACCGCGCCACGCTACAACCAAATCAGGACACCCGCCACCGACTCCGGAAAGATCCAACACATCCGCGCCAACTTGCCTCAACACCTTTACGATCTCTTTCTGATTCTGATCAGTTTTCTTCTTCATTTCTTTCCTTAGTGTAAACGTCAATCATTGCCATAAATCGCATTAGAGCCACGATCTCACAATAAGCCATGTCGTAACCTTACTTTGCCCCTGATCATCGATCCTGAGCCACCTGATGCAGATAAACGGGGGTTGGTGCGAGTTCTTCAATGTCATATTTTTCAATGTCAGCACGTTTTGCGAACAAAACCCCGTTCTTTCCCCGGTGAACCATCCCGAAATTCTTGTAGCTCTCCTTCCCCTGGTGAACGAGCGCGTCAACGTCATGGCTCGTGTAAAGCTTGACTCTTTTTACCTGATTGCAGAACTTGGCGATTGCCGGTGGCGCGCCGGTGAAGGTTTCTTCCTTGATCACTTTCAGCACCGCCTTTTTCAGATCCTGATCAGAGTACCCTTCATCTTTCAGTATCTCCCTGAGCAATGCCAACCACCCGGTATTTATTGCCGGGAACGCCTGAAGAAGTGTGATTGAAATGTCTTCAAACGCTTTAACCGAAAAAGTGGCTTTTGATGGTATCAGCTCGTTCTCATGATTAACCATCATGCCTTGAGGTGTTATTTCATGCGGGTTCTCCGCCACGAGCAATTTCTCTGATCTGATCAATTGTGATATTTGGTCTTTGACGTGTTCCATTCCTGTTCTCCTTCATCAATGTTGTTATCATGTTGAATTTAATCACGAGCGTGCTGGGGCTCATGTTGTCGTAGGTCCAAGGATCTTTAATCTGCATGGCGACCCTGAAAAACGTTCGCATTCCTTCCAAGGCTTGCTCGGTGTTAGGTACGATTCCATAGGAAGCCTGAACACCCAAGTACTTTCTGTATACCTCATTGATTTCTTTCGATTCTTTCCCTTTGTATGAGGTGATAGCGTATGGAACACCTCTGGCAGCTTGAAATTCTTCCTGAAACATTTTCAGCAACCGGGTGTTCCAGTCAGGTTTTTCATCTGCCGTGGGGGAGCCGTCCGTTCCCCCTTTCAAGGGGGTTAGGGGGTTATTATATATATTGCTTTTCTTTTCTTTACTTTCCTTTTCTTTACTTTGTGGGGTTTCTCCTGTTGTTTTTCCAACTTCCTCCTCCTGTTTCTCCCTGCTTTTCTCCTCTTGTTTCTCCCTCTGTTTTTCCAGGAAAAACCTTCTCTTTTTCTCCCGTTCTTCCGTGATTTTTCCCGCTCTTTTTCTTACTCCTGAACTGGTTATTACTTGGTTTTGGTCTCTGTCTTCCCGGGAGAAAAGATTGAGATCAAACGCGAACTCAAGGATGTCCTTGAATCGCTTTTCTGCCAAATTGCACCGTTTTGAAAGGATTATGTAGATATTGGGTAACCTTAGATCTATACAGAATTCGGAGCTTCGGTAAATCTTCTCCAGAAGCTTGAAGTAAACCGCGTACCCGTCGTTACCATAAACCGCTTCCATAGCTTCCAGCTTTGGATCGGCACTCGCGTCAACATCGTGTGAAAAATAATCCGCGCCTTCTTTGATCGGTCGTGCCATACTACTTCTTCTCCTTCGCAGGTGGCTTTACTTGAGGTCTGAAATATTTTTCCGCCATCTGCAGGAAATTCATCACCATTTCGAGAGGGAACCGCCAACTCATGAAGTAAACCTGTCTGGTCACCAGCTTTCCGTCCTGTTTCCAAACTTCCATATGTACTGTCTCAGCGCCATTTGACGCTGAGACAAGTTGTACTTTTTCACCCGTGATCTTAAGCCTGTATGGCTCGTAAACTGTGTTGAATCTGTCGATTAATGTGTGGGGCTTCATTAGTTTTCGCCTTTACCATTTTTGCGAATCGTCCTAAGACTTCCATCAGGATTTTCCACAATCTTGTAGTTTTCAGTATCGCTGATCACCTTCTGATCCTCGATAGAATCTGGTACCTGATCCACCTCTTCTGGTTCGGAATTAAGTTCATCACAGAGTTCCTTCGCTTCATGATATGTACACTTGGCCTGTACGAATCGCGGATTTATTTTGGAGAATGACTCGGGCGCTCCAAAGTCCCGCACCTTCCAAGCTCCAAACACTCGCTCTAACTGATAACGGGCGTTTGGGTTGCTCTCGAATGGTTTCTTCTCTTCAATGAAGTCTCGCATGAATGATTCAGCTTCTTCTTTTGTCCTGAATCGTTCATAAATCCTTGATTCCCCGGACAACGTTTCCAAGATATTCCACGGATATTTTATGCTTTCGCACTTTTCTATTGTGTATGTGAAATCCAATAAAGCGTCTTCTTCCGTTCGAAGCTCTTCATTCTCATTTTCGATTTGAACGCCGAGGTTGATTTCTTGGGTTACAGGTTCATGGATTTTCTCGGAATAGGGAATATCGATCTCAATAGTCTTGCCATTTCTGCGCTCGAATCTTTTGTTGTAATGGGGATGCCATTTTGATTCTGCTGGTGTCGGTTCTGCTTCTTCGGTGATAGCCCCATCCGAGAAACCTGCCTCGGATTCGGGCACCTCTTCCTCTTTGGGTTCATCATTTTCTTCATCATCCGGCACAAATGTTCCGGGGTCGTAGTGTTCGTAATCGATTTGATCTAATATGGTTGCAGCATCATCATCAATCGATTCTTCAAGAGTTTCATCTTTTTCTTTCGGTTCCTCAAACTCCATTTCAATCTGGCAATATTTTTCCTTTTCTTCAGGAGTCATCTCCCGGGTGAAAGTGGCGAAGGAATTAGGTTTCCAAGTGATCTGAGGGTCTGGTGAAATTGTAACCAATCCTTCTTCTGGATCGTGATATGAATGAATGCCTTTAAAGTCTCCCGTAATTTTACCCTGTTCGAGTTGCCGCTCAAGCATGAGCTTCTCCTCTTGGAGTTTTTTCAAAGTTTTACGAGCCTCTTCGATCTCATCAATCTTTTTTCTCGTTTCGCCGATCTTTTTAGCTATCTCTATGATGTCGGTTTCGGTTATAACTTTTTCATAGCTAAACCAGTGTGCTTTTTTTATTTTAATTTTTGATCTCCTTGTTAGTAAATGATTTCAGCTATCATGATTCCACCGACGATTATGATCACCCATATCACGGCGACTGATATCGCTACAATTCTATCTTGAGTTTCAGGATTGAGAGGTGTCATGTGCATCATTTCCCTTTCCGGAATTCCTTCGCTTTGGGACAGGTTGCGAAGTGTGAAGTATGCTTCTTGGAATCGAAGCGGGAGCCGCCATCGTAGGTTTCGATGTCAATCGGCATCATCTTACCACCTCTGGTAGGAATGAAGATTATCTCCTCTCCACATCCCCGGCATTTTGATTTCAGCCTTTCAGGATGGGCGTCGGTTCTGAACCCTTCACCACAGCTGTCACATTGGCAGTAGTCCCCATTGAATATGGGGACCACTTCACCACCGCACTTGCTACATTTCAGCATGGCTCAACTCCTTCGTACCTTCAAGCGCTTGGATTGCCACATCTACTGCCTCGATCTTGGCTTTGTAGTCAGCAAGATTCTTGGCGTAATAAGCCTCGAGCCGAATCTTTTCCTCAATCGTCAATTGTCTCGTTTCGAGATCCTTCACGAAACCTGTCGTACTACAGATCCAGCCGTTATAGTGTGTTTTGATCTCTTCAAGTTGCTCGATTACTGATAACTTCTTTTCCATTGTGTGTCCTCTTAGTTGTTTGTTGTTGTTCGAATTAGTCCATCTGCGAGCAGCACCTTCTGCCCGATCAGCTCTAAAAGTTCCGGCCTGTGCGTAATGATGAAGGTGTTGTGAACCCCGCTCATCGCGTGAGCTTTCTCCAGCATTCTCATGTAGCTGTATGCGTTCTCGATATCCAAGGCACCATCTTTCTCATCAAGAAAGCTCGTCTCAATCCTGCGGCCTTGTTGCCTCACCACAAGGGAGATTGCCAGCTGGATCGCTGTCTCCAACCATACCTGTTGCCCGCCCGACTTGTCACTCAGGTTGCATACTCCGTCGTCTTCTACGATGTTGATCAGGAAGGTCTCTTTCAGCTTCTTCTTGTCTTTGGTCCAGCTCGTGGTCTCGAACACGATCCTGAACTTATTCTCGAATAGCGAAAGCAGTTCGTTGGCCCGTGATGAGATATCGATCCCCGAGTTCTCTAATTTCAGTACCGGTATTCCTGTCTTGTCAAATGCCTTGGCAAGAAAGGCGTACTCATTGATCTCGGTCTCCACAAGCACTTTCTCGGTCATCTTGGCATTGATCTTGGCTTGGGTCGCCTTGGCCTGCTCGACCCTTAATTCAAGCTCTTGCAGTTTCGCCTGGTGCGCTTTCAGTCTCGTGTTCAGAAGCTCGATCTCTCCGGAATGCTTCGCGATCTCACCCTCGGTAAGCTCAAGTTTGAACCGTATCGATTCCACCTGCTTCTCGAGTGTTGGATCGATCTCATCTTCCATTCTTTCTATCTCCTGTTTGATCTCAGCGGCCATCTCTGCCGCCGATCTTCTCTTCTCATCTTCAATCGCGGCGTATCGCTCCCTGATCGTTTCGAGCCCCTTCCGGTGAGATTCCTCTTCTTTCGCGAGAGCCTCAATTTCCATCTCATGCACCCTGATGTCGCTTTCAGCTCTCTGAGCTTCCTGGAGTAGATTCTCCCAAGGGTGTCTGTCTAAATTGGTAAGCTCCATCTCTATCCTGCTCGCTTCCAGCCTGAGCTCCCTTTCCTTTTCCCTGATTATCTGAGTGATCTGCTCAAATTGATCAATCTCATTTTCAAGCTCGGCTTTTCGGGAAGTGTGGCTTTTAAGCATTTCCCTGTCAGCTTCGAGAGTGGGGTAAAGCGACTCAAGCTCGTTCTTGATGGCTGGTATTGCTTCTCTCATCAGATGCGCGTTTTTCAGAAATTGGCAGTTCGAACCCGTTATCTCGTCACACGGTACTTCATTGATCAACCGGTATTCCATCTCCGCTTTTTCAAGGTCTTTCTTGAGCTTTCCTTCGCGAATTTCCGTCTCGAATATCTTCTTCTCCAGCTCGTTGATCTGATTCAAGGGGAGAAGTCCGAGCAACTTCTGCTTGTGCTCCATGCCGTTTCGCATCTGCTGCGATTCTCTGTCGATGCTCTCTTTCAACTCCTTCAGCTTTGCCTCGAGCTCTTTCTTCTTGGCAATGTTTGCGTTGATCGTGTCGAGGTTCATTATCAGCTTTCTTGCCCTGGCGATCTTTCCCTCGATCACTTCCAGCTCTGTGACTTCCTGACTCCGTGACTTCCTGACTCCCTCTATTTCCTTCTCCATCTCGATCTTCATCCTCTCGAGTTCTCTCTCCAGACCTTTATCGACCTCATGAAACTTGTCCCATTTGGCGAATATTTCTTTATAGATCGCCTTGTAATTGGCTAATACAGCCTCTGCCCGGGCTAAATCAGTCTGGAACCCGTCTTTCTGTTTTTGCGTCTTCCTAAGGTCATTCCCGCTCGTCAAAATCGCATCCTCAAGGTACTGAAGTGTCTCTCTTCCCCTGATCAAATCTGCTTCATTTACATCGAGTACCGATTCCAGCAGCACCCTGATCTCTCCTTCGATTGAGCTTAATTCCAACTGTTTCTCTCTTAATCGTGCTTTGGCTTTTTCGCAGTACACTTCGTAGTGATTCAGGTTCAAAAGCTCGAAAAAGAGTGTCTTGATCTCGGCAGGTTTCAGCTGTGAGATGCCCTTCGACTTCTGTCCTGAAAAAACTGAATTGAAGAAAAGATCCCTGCTCCCTAATAGATACTCTATTGCATTGTCGTAGGTTGTCAACTTTCCGTCATTGAGTGCTTTCCCGTCCTCAAAAAGGTAAGCTTCGCTTGCTCCTGTCAGAGCGTCAATAAGGATCTTGCTTTCGTACTGTTTTCCGTTGTACTCAAATTCAAGAACCCTGTATGAATCTTTCAGGTAAAACTGGTTCGTCAGGCTTCCTTCCCGAGATACCATACATCTGTATGGGTGTAGATTTTCAATGATCGTGGTCTTGCCACTTCCGTTCCTGCCTGATATTGCCACCAGACCGGGACCGAATGTCCTGAAATCGAGCGAGATCTCTTCTTTTCCGAGTCCTTTTCTCACTCCGATCGCTCCTCTGAGCTTCATGCTGTGTATCTTCATTGTGATTTCCTGTTGTTTGTTGTTTGGTTATTGCTGTCTTAAAAGCCAGTTCAATCGCTTCTCTAATTCGGGAAGTGTCTCCAGTTCAATGTTCTTTCCTCCGTTGTCGATCCACATTCTGTGGTATCTCGGGAAGTCAGGTCTCTCCAATCTCATCTCGCGTGCGTCTCTCAATGCAAGATTCTTGGCAATCGAATTGATTCGCTCCTTCATACGGCGTTTCTGCTCGTAGATCGTCTGCTCGGTCTGTGGTACCGTTTGCATTCGTGCACCTGATCCGATCTCAACGGTCGTCTGATATACTGTTGCGTGAAGTGCTTCTGATGAAAGGGGAATGAACTTCCCTTGTCTGGCTGGTATGTAATCAGTGACAGGATTGCCGAAAAGGTCTGTATTAGCCGTTCTCTCTGCTTCGGCAAGGCTGTGCTCCCGTTCCTCTTGGATCTCCTTGGCCATCTTTGTGATGTCCGGATCCATGGGGATGTAGATGTGTGCTTCCTGTTGCCGGATTCCCTGAATCATCCGTACAAAACGCCCTACTGCCTGTCTGAAGAATAGCTCCGCTTTTACATTGGTCGCGTAAACTCCCACCCTCAGACGTGGAATATCCACACCCTCGGAGATCATCTTTACGCACACGATCCAGCATTCGCCATTATCCCTGAAAACTTCGATCTTTCGCGATCCGTCAACATCTTCACTGATCACGATTTCAGGAATCGTGCCGGTCACATTGTGCACCACTTTCTGGATGTCCTTCGCGTGCTTCTGGTTAATGGCAAATATCAATCCACCTGCATTCCTGTGTTCGCCGCGTCTGATCTCCACCAGCTTGGCGTGTGCCTCGCTGATCACCTGCCTTAACCATCCGCCACCCGTGGCGAGTGCTGTCTTCAATCGCTTTGCAACGAGATCTTTTTCGATCCTGTCACCGAAGGAGTGGCAGAATATCTCACGCCCGACCTGGTATTTCATTTTGCCATCATAGGCAGGGAAGTACACCGGTCTACAAACATTGTCTAACATCGCCTGTTCATAGCTGTACTCATAGTCAGCTCTCGAGACTTCATTCTCGTAGGTAATGAAGGGTATCTTTGCGTCGTCACATCTGAACGGTGTTCCGCTCATCTCGAGTCTGAAAACTGCCGATTCAAATGCCGTGAGTACTCCTTGGCCCCAGCTTAATGAATCCCCGGCGTGATGCACTTCGTCGAATATTGCAATCGTCTTGGCTCTTTCGGTATTGTACTTGTGGATCACCGGATCCTTTCCCAATTGCGCGTAGGTGATCACCACACCATCGTAGTCAGCGGCTTCTCTACCTGCATCGTTTTTGAAATAAGGATCAAAATCCAAGCCGAAATTCAGAGCCGCATTCTGTGCCCATTGTTTCCGCAGATGATCCGTGGGAACCACCACTACAACCCTGTGAGCGAATCCCGCCTCAAGTGCTTCCCGGGCAAATGCAAGTGCAAGGTTCGTCTTACCACCACCTGGTGTCGCTACACAAAGGAAGTCCTTGCCCCCCTCGGCTATCTTCACTCTGATCTTCTCTTTTGCGAGTCCCTGCCACTCGCGCAGTTTGAATGAATTACCAACTGTTCTCATACCTAACGTCCAGTGCTCAATGCTTCGACTTCGGCAACCTTCGGCTTTATTCCCGCTCCGAGCTTCACATCGACCACTTCTGCATACTCCACCACTTCGTCATAGAGGCTCTTGCAGCTCATGATCTTTTCTGATCTCGATTCTCTCTCCATCGGAATGATCTCCCGCTCGATCCGTACATCCTCATTGAAGATTCGCTTAAGCTCAGCGACCTTGTCGACTGTCAGGGCTTTCAGCTCCTCTTCACCGATCTTGAAACGGAAACGGTACTCGGCATCGTCTGGCTTTTCGAATTCGCAGTTGTAGACCCACATCGATGCCTTAAAATCGTAGTGGCCTTCAACGGTGATCATTGGTCGTGCGTTTTCGATCCTGACGGCTTCAATTCGCTTGTTTCTGTCTGAATCAAATTCAGAGAAGGAAATTGTATTGAAGATCTTCTGCTCGGTCTCACCCCAGCTCTTGTTGTAAATCGATCCAGAGTACCTGATGTCGTCTGCAATGTTTTGGGCGAGGTGAATGTGACCGAGAGCGTAATAATCTGCTTTCGCCTTTCGAAGGGTGGTGGGGGAGACTATAATGTCTTGTCCCAACAGAGCCTGACCGCTCGAGAGTCTCGAACCCATAACGTTTCCGTGAAATGCGAGCAGGTGGGGAAGTGTCGGGAAGCTATCCCGGTACATGCCGATTGCCTCGAATATGTTCTCGAACTCCTCAAGGAATTGGGTGTTGTTGTTGTCAATCGACTGATCTCCAACAAGTGCCGCCTTTGTAGGGTACGGCACCAGGCTGATCAGATATTCGGGATGCTGAAAGTAGGGATCAAGCTCACCATTGAGCATGGTCACCTGATCCCTGCCAACTGCCAAAACTGCCGGTCGCTCGTAAGCGTGTATATTCGGTTCTATCTGGTGAAGTAGAGCAACGCTCCCGGGTTCATCATGGTGATTGTTCCCCTTCGTGATGAAGATGTGCTCGACATACTTGCTCATTTTCCGCAGGTACTCGATCACGATCGGGACCCCTGAGTTATCGGTGTAACTCTGCTTCCGCTCCCAGATATCCCCTGCGTGAACGATTGCGGTTACATCGTTTTTCGCTACATAACCGGTTATGAATTCAAGGCTCTTGATCAGCTTCTCCTGTTTCACAGGGTCACTGTCGGCGTGCCAATCAGCTGTATGAAGAAATGTCAGTTCGCGTCTCATAAATCCACCTCCTGCTCACTCTTGAGTCTCAAGAGCTTTTCTACGAAACTGATCTGCTGGTTGATACTCAACGAATTGATCGTCTCCGTGGTTATTGGTACCCCGGAGTTGGAGATATAACCGGTTGTCTTAACCAGCCCCATAATTCTTTCCGTTCTATCCTCTGGTGTCAAGTCTCTGTACATCTCCGCTACATCCTTTGGATTCGCGCTGTATAAAGTGGAAGGTGCTTCCTCTTCAATGTTTGATCTTTCCTGCTCGATCACTTCATATTGATCATCACTTAAAGAAACGTCCACCACTTTCTCATCTTGGGGCACTGGTTTCTCTGTGGCTAACTGTTTACCTTCGTAGATCGGGTTTCCTAAGCCGAGCTTTGCCCTCACATACTCCGATCTAACCTGCGCCCTCTCAGCTTCTGGGAGCATCTCAAGAAGACCGGCTTTGTCCTCAGTCACGCATGCCACAACTATCGGCTTGCTTTGAAGCTCCTGCAAAGCGTAGCTCGGTTTTAATTTGGCAACCAGACTCATGATCAACCTCTGCATGGCGTTCGATTCAGCTAACGCCTCTGCATGTTTACGCCTCTGATTTACAGCTGCCATGTTCGGTTGGCCGTTCTTTTGAAACCGGTCACAATCCCTGATATAATCAAACTTGCCTGTGGCAGTTGCAGTTTTGATTGTGCCGTCAATGCTCTGGATCCGTCCCTTGATCTGGTGACTAATGAAGAGCACTCGCCCGTCCTGATCAACTCTTCTCTCGAGAATCCGTGAGTCATCAACTGACCCGCCCGCCGATAGAAATATCTCCCTCAGTTTCGTCAAATGAAGCGCGAAGGTTCCTGAGTCGGTCTTGTAGATATCCTGATTCCCGAAATTGTTTTCCATCTTCGTATCTACAGTGATCGCCGTCAGACTCAACTTCTTGCTCCTGTCTGCACTGAAATTGGCCGTTTCAGGGATCAGACAGATTGTTTTGTCCTTCAGCTCTGTATAGAGCGTGTTAAGCTTCTGGGCGTCACCAATCAGCTCACTCGAAACCTTAACCAGACTTAAATTGCCCCCGCCTTGTCCGGCAGGATGCGTCATTGCATTATTCATGCTCTTCTCCTTTTAGGTTGTTTAGTTGTGTTCTTAAAAGCGCTATTTTGTGCGTGTAATCGTCCCGGTTGCAACTGATCGCCAGACTACAACCCAGCCAGCCCATCACGATTCCAAGTATCAATCCGATCATCTGTCACCCCACTTAAGCTGGTGGTTTTCCTGCGTCAGAGCCACGTTAGCTCGCTTATAGTACAGATTCCATTCCTGCAGGTTCTTTATCCTTCGTTGCAGCTCTTCATTCTCGCGCACCAGGTTTCTCACCATTTCCATAATCTCCTCTGGCTCCGCGTACTTCGGTTTTGCTCCAACTATTTCTCTCATCAGTTCATCATAAGTCATGTGCCGATCCTCTCAAGAATGATTCTGTTTGGTTCTGTTGTCACTTGGAAGTTTGCCCCGATCCCGAACCCTGTCTCCCTCAGGTATTGTCCGGAAAGCCTTATGTACGGCGCTATTTCTTTTGTTCGGTGAATGTAGCTCACTCTTCTGCGCCCTTCTCCTTTTCTTCTCGACTTGCAATTTTTTTTTAAGAAGCTTCATCTCTTCACGGAACTGCTTCACTGTGGTGATCCACTCCAGATCCACCCATTCAACCCGTTCTTCACCCCACTGCATTTTGTACCTGATCTTTGCCAGACTTTTCTGCAAGTTCAAATCCAAAACCCTTGCTATGAAAGCTTCACCGGTGAACTCGAGCTTGCCGCATGGACGGATGTCAAAGTAGATTACTTCTTTTCCTTTTAGGCTTCTTAGGGTCGATTCCAGCTTGTGCGTATGCATGTGCGATTACCTCTTCTATTGTTTTAGGTTTGTTGTTCTGCTCTTCTCTCCGATGCTGCATCCAGTCCGCTTCCCGGGCTTTCTGCTCCTGAAATGCCCGGATATCTGCTACCCTGATCCGGTATCTGATCTTGCCATTGGCGGTGTAGCTTCTTGCTTTCAGCTCCCGGTTTTCGATGTGCTCGATTACTTTCGCGTATCCGACTCTCATTAATCTCGACGCTTTGTTCACGCTCACTTCCTCAATGTTGTTGTCGATCTGCTCTTTTGCGACCGATCGCAATAGATTCTTGACCTCTTGAAGCTCTTGCCAGAGCATCGAAACGGTGATCACAGCCGGTGCGTTACTCATGTTTACGCCTCGCTTGCATACTGGTCAGAATGTCCATCAGTTTGTGGAGTCTCTTCTCGATCGTCTTGCAATCCAGAAGTGTATCTGCTATCTCGTCCGGGCTTAAATGGAAGTCGTTTAGTGCTTTGATTGTGTTGGCGACCAGCTCTGCGCTTTCCTTTGAAAGGTCGGCGACCTGGTCTAAAATGCTCTTGTTGAAATCTTCAGGCAGGTAAAAATTGTGCTTCTCCAGCACTCGCATAAATGCTTTGAATTCCGAAATGGTAAGGTCTTTGTTCTCCCACAATACCCGGTGAACCCTCTGCTTGTCCCAGCCACGTCCCAGCTTTTGAGCAATCCAAGTCACCCCAAGCTCATGCGCTTTGATCACTGCGATTATATACTGTTGCTCGTTACTCATCATTGATCTCCTTACAATTGTCCTTGTAACCCTTACGCCCGTAACTGTTCGCGTATAACAGAGTCTGTAGTTTTACTTTCGTGATTCATGTACTTCGAGCAATCACCAAAATGGGACTCAAGCTTGCGGAGAATTGATACCTTGATTGAACCTCGCAGTGCCATTTTCTCAACGCCAAACCGTGTGACACCGAGAAGGTTTGCCAGCTCCAGTGTACTGAGTCGCCGATCTTTTAGAAAGTCTTTGAGTCTGAATTCTAACTTGTTCATATTGTTGTGTCTAAAAGTTTCTAATTTCTGAAGACTAATCTAACAGTTTCTAACATTAATGTCAAGTAAAATTTGAAAAATTTAGAAACTTTTTTCAACTTTTTTATTGGAATGGGAGAAGGTATATGATACTTTTAGAACCATGAATTGGAAAGATTTTATTGAGCATCTGCTCATTGAGTTTCGTCTCAGCGTGCCCGATCTTGAAAGGTTGGCAGGTATTAGTAACGTCACTTTCTACAAGCTGGTTAGTGGTGAAACCAAAAAGCCTTACCCGTCCACGATCAAAAAACTTGAGTCAGCACTCGGAATTCGTATCGACGACTCTGACCCGGAAAAGATCACCTTCACAAAGCTTGTCAACCCTGACCGGAGCTTTGATCCTCATGAAGGTATAATTGAACCGGTTAAACGGCGCTGGCCCATGGTGCTTGGGTTTGTACCGGCGAGCACGAATGGCAGTGTCAGCACTTATTATGAAGAGAGCATAGAAGAGAAGCCACTCGATTATTCCCCGGAGGACAACTTCTGGCTTCGGGTGGATTTAAGAAATGGGGATTCAATGTTACCGTTGATCAGCCCCGGGGATTATGTACTTGTGAGCAGAACAGAGAAACCGAAACACGGCGACATGGTGTTTGTTCTTTTCCTTAATGAGCCGTCGGCTAAGGGAGCAGTTAAAATTTTGATCTCAATGGAAAACGATCCTTCTTCAGTCGCTTTTTATTCTTATAATGCGCAGTACCCGCCGATCATAACAAAGCGCGATCTCTGTCGCATCTACAAAGTGAAATTGATAGAAAAAAAATAAAGTTAAGGTGGTGTAATGTTTAATTCCTCAGGATTGATCAAAGGTTTTTGTCTGTTAGTCGTTTTGTATTCTACGATGTTCTGTCAACTTGAAACAACAGTTCCTGCCCCAACGAAGAAATCGCCGGAAGAATCGAAACCAATTTGCGATTCACCAGTAGGTTTCATGTTCCCAATTGATACAAATTGCTATGTTGGTGAGAAAGTAATACTTCTCACGCAGGACAGTCTCAAAGGTAAAATGGTAACAGTATTGTATTTTTTGGATTCGTTGGTACAGACTAAATATGATGATTACCATAATGTTTACTTAGTTGGTAAAGAGGAAGGTACTGGTCGGAATATCAAAACCTTTGTCTCTTTGAAGTACGGTATTAATTACACTCTTCCGACAGGGATCTGTATCAGAAATAAAACCATAGAGCACTATAAAAAGCTCTTTACAGGTAAAACTTATTATCCACTCGAAAAAATGGTATTCTACCGGACTTTCTTTTCAGTAGATGACAAGATAAAAGATCCCTACACCGGTGAACTTTTTGAGCTCAACAGAACCGATGCCATGGAATTTGTGAAAATCACAATACTTGATTCTGTCAAATCCTATCCTGAGGTCGTTGCGATCTTCAAAGTTGGTAAAAGGCAGGTCGCATTATTCATCTCAGAATTCCACCCAAACTCGTATTCTTTCCGAAATTTTGAAACTTTTTTTCTGGATAAAAAAGATAGTGATAGAATAAAATCTAGATACGGTCAAAAGGCATGGCAAGCAATGATGGATGGCAAAATTCAGATTGGAATGACAACAGAAATGGTTAGAATCGCATGGGGATCCCCTGAAAAGATTAATGACTCCGCCAGCGCATACGGAACACACGAACAGTGGGTGTACGGCTCTCAGTATGTGTATTTTGAGAATGGTGTTTGTACTGGATGGAATTGAGGACTAAATAAAAAAAGCTCCCGGTACGACGGCCAAATCATCTCGGGAGCTAACAAACAACCTTATAGAAAGGAAATCACATGAATTCACAGCTCAAAGAACTGAGAAGTCAGCGCGAAAAAATACGCACATTAATCCATTTAGCCAAAAAGCTTGGCGATAAAATCGAAGTTGATGGTGAACTGATCACCTTGGAAGAACTGCAGAAGCTGCTGGTTACTCTCGACCAAGAGATTGCCGTGGAAAGTTCTAAACTCGATCACCTCGAATTCATGCCCAACAAACGAAAATGAAAGTAAGAGGACTCTACACTCAAAAACGGAGTCCCTTTTACTGGCTACGCTATTACGATCGTTTAGAGCCTGATCCTAAGAAGAGATCCAAATCGATCTGCACCAAGATCGAAATTTCTCCCGCTGATCTCCGTCGTATTCAAGAAGCCCGTGAAAAAGGACAACCGGCAGAACTGAAAGGTACTCCAGAAGTCCGTGCCTTCGCCGAAGCATTCCGGAAAGGCGTCCATGAAATGTGGCTTCAAAATAAGCTAAAGGTAAAATTGGGTTACCAAATGAAACTCTCCGAAGCATTTAAGGAATTTGTGATCGAGAGATCAATCCCCGGCAAAAAGGATCAACTGCGCGAGCGTTCAATCATCAACTATCGAATCGCTATCGAACATATGATCGCGGCTTGTGGCGATAGGGAAGTCCACACATACAACCAAGATGATTTCCACAGGTTGTTGCACTACTTTGAAGATTACAAATTCAAAGGAGTCACTGAAAAGGATGGTACGGTATCGCACAAAATACTGAGCCAAACCACACGCAGTATATATGTCAGAACTCTAAAATCTCTTTGGGCATCATTCATTAAGAAAGGACTCGCCCGGGAACAAATTTTCGAGAACCTGAGGGTTGAGGACTCAGATCCTGAGCCGATCCCACTTCACGATATGTGGAAGATATTGTATCAGTTAAAAGACAACACCAATTATCCAAATGCTTACGCCATAATTCGATTCTTATTTCTGACCGGATGCCGGGTCAGTTCTGCGATGGTCCAGCTCAAGGAGAACATCGACTTCAATGAGAAGGTCATCAAAATCCAGAATGTTAAAAGTGGACGCCGGAAGGGGAGAGAGTTCTACTTGTTCCCGCTCTACGGTGAGTTGGAATTCCTGCTACGTGAAGAAATGGGAGTTAGACCGGGAGACTCTGGAAGGTTGTTTGGTCATTTCAAGATCAATGAACTGGATTATACGTCACCTCTCGGCTTTTGGGATCGGCTAATGACGACTCTGACGAAAGCCGGACATATCAAAAAGAAATACACGCTAAAGCAGATCAGGTCAACCGCCGCATCGTACTTCATTAACAATCTGCGGTTTGACATTTACCGTGTCAAAAAATTGTTGGATCACTCCGACGTGAAAGTTACCGAGAGGAACTATATCCGTTACGATGTCGAGATGGTTCGACAGGTGTTAGATGAGGAGATGAAAATGCCCAAGTTACTCCGGAACTCACTCGAAAACGATATAACAGAAGTATAACAGAACTCATTTAAACTCAGTAGAAATAGTGGGCTAAAATTGAGAAAAAAGCCCATTTTTGAGCTAAAAACACACTTATTCTTACTCTTAATCATCAGGTCGCGGGTTCGAGTCCCGCAAGGTGCACCAGAAAAGCTCTCCATCGTGAGAGCTTTTGTCGTTTTAAAGTATGATTAACAGGGAACCGGCAGAGTTTGAAACAGTGATCAGATGATTGATCCTCCCGTTCAGTTGTTTCCTTCACTTTCGGCGAATTCCTTAAAGAGCTCAAGATATTTCATGCTCTGTTTTTTGAATGCTCCGGGCATCAGCAGACCGATGAGTTTCATAAAGCCGGAGAAGCGGAATTCGTTCTCACTTTTATAAAGTGTTTTGTTGGCACCAAGGGGAATGAAGAAGTTCTTTGCCTCGTTCCAGACACCTTTTGCTTCATAAGTGCCGGAGAACTCACGTGGAAGGTCTTTCACGGTTATTGTTTCGATCATTTCGATCTCCCTTTTGCCCATCACGTATTTCAGCCGGGATTTCGCGCCGACCTGACCGGTGGTACCGCTAACTGGCTCGAAACTGACAAAGCCGGGTTGCCACTTTTTAAGATTCTCGACGCTGTCGAAGAGTTCCACTACGCGTGAAACAGGAAGATTGATCTCAATTTCGCATGAATACTTCACAGGATACCTCATAATTTATTGAAGAACGATTAAAGGTTGCAAAAATAGTTCTTTTCAGGTATTATATCAACACAACATTTGAGGCCGGGATGTGGTGAGGCTATAATTATTTTGTCTGTGAGGATTAATCAGATAACAGATATTCAATAATTCATTAAATTACACGGTTATAATTTCAATAAGAAAGAGACCTTGTGAAAAGGCTGAACATGATTCTTATGACTTCATTTTTCTCCCGGATCAAAATTGAAGCCACCTGTTTTTATTTCACCATTCCGGAGATTTCAACCTGCGGGAGGGTGGAATGACCATAGAGCCTGTTGATTTTTGCCGGGTAAAAAAGATTGATGAAAAAGGATTCGGATTCCTTAGAAGTGTGCACTACCAGGGGGATGTATTCTTCCATTTTTCCCAGATCAAGCGGGAAGAACTTCTTACCAAACTCGCGAAACTGAAGAGGGGTGATTTTTTCCTCTTTTTCACTTCTAAAATGAGACCTGATCACAAAAGAAAAGTTGATGATATCTGGTATGAGGTGGGTGAGATCCCGGAAGAAAAAATACCGGGTTTGGTGCATACATTGGTACGGGAATTCGAGACGGGGAGGTCGAATCTGTATGATCTCTTTTTCCTGTACAGCGAGTTGAAGAAAAAAGGGCACATTTCCCCGCTCACAACGCAAAGGATACTTGACTCAGAGAAGATACTTCACCTTCCAACTACAATTCTGCCATACCTGATGGATGATGAGTTGAAAATGCTTCTTGAGAAACTGAATCTGGATGAGATCGGGGCCTCCGCGCAAAAACCGTTCTGGTTTGATGAAATGCGGAAAGCCGAAGCTGAATTAAAAGAGCGAATGAACTGATTTTTTGAAGATAAAGAACCCCGTGATGGAAGAAAAAATAGAAGAAATTGTTAAAAAAATAAAAGCATCGAAGAAATACAGGATCATACTTGAGGAAACCATCAGGGATGTGATGGTGAAAGAACTTGACAGGCACAAAAGCCTGAAAATAGCCGAAGAGATGGCAAAGAAGAAACTTCACCGCATCAGGGCGGAATATCTTGGCGAGCCCAACTACAAAAAAGTGAAAGAAGCCCTCGCCAACGCCTTCAGCCTGAAAGATGACGAACAGATCAGGGAAGTTTGCTGGTCGATCTTTTCGAAGCATTCTTCAACGCGGGAGCGTAATCAACTGCTCGATGACTATTACAAAAGGCTGTTTGAAGCAACCGGCACCCCTTCATCAATCGCGGATCTCGCGTGCGCTCTTAATCCACTCTCGTTCAGATGGATGGGGTTGGATGCCTCTGTAAAATTTTACTCTTATGATGTAAATGAGCAATTCATCGATCTGATAAACTACTATTTTGAACTGGAGGGACTCGAACCCCTCGGTATTCAGAGGGATATTTACACCGATCCCCCGGTAATTCCGGTTGATGTGGCGTTCCTTTTCAAAATGTATTACTGTCTCGAGCACAGATCAAACGGTGCCGGACTCGAAGTGGTGAAAAACGTTCCGGCGAAGAAGGTTCTGATCTCGTTCCCCACTCTGAACCTTGTAGCAAAAAAGACCGATATACTTGGAAATCATGAGGAAGACCTGAAACGTGGTGCCGCGGAGTATGGCTGGGAGTTGCATTACATCGAATTTGAGAATGAAGTGGTGGTGATGGTCGATAAAAGTACCAAAGGGAGTGGTGAATGACCGGTTCAGGCACGCTTTATGTGATTGCGACACCGATAGGCAACCTTGAAGATATTACATTGAGGAGCCTGAGACTGTTGAAGAGCCTCCGGTATTTCGCGTGTGAAGACACAAGGACAACACGCTCACTTTTTCAAAAGCTTGAAATTGAGTCAGATGCCCGGTTTTTCTCTTATCATGAGCACAACGAAGAGCAGGCGGCTGAAAAGATAGTTGACCTTCTTCGTGAGGGTCAAGAAGTGGGGTTGGTATCTGATGCCGGGATGCCGGGGGTGAGTGACCCTGGTTACAGGGCTGTATCATTAGCGATCGCTGAAGGTTTTAAGGTTGAGGTTTGTCCCGGTCCATCAGCCGTCCAGACCGCGCTTGTTGCTTCCGGGCTCCCTTCTTCAAGCTACACATTCAAAAGTTTTCCACCGCGGAAAGAGGGAAAGCGGAGGAAGTTCTTTGAAGAAGAGAAGCATTCCGGGCACACTCTGATATTTTTTGAGTCGAAACACCGGATCATCAAAACAATGGAATCGGCTTTCGAAGTGTTGGGCGAGAGGCGCGCTGTGGTGTGTATAGAACTGACAAAAAAATTTGAGACGATAGTCAGGGCAGATCTGTCAAAGATGGCAAAAGTGCTCGAAGAGACCGATCTGAGGGGGGAGATCACTGCTCTGATCGAGTGCACGGTTGACGGGTTTGAACCGGAGATTGATGATGAATCCACAATTCCTGTTGCAGAAGGAGAGAAGAAAATTTCAAAATATCAAATGAAGCAGATGAAAAAGGATCATGATGAAGAGTCTTAAGACCCGCTCTGGTGAGTTGAAATTCCCCGTGTTTTTGCCCGACGGAACACGCGGTATCGTCAGAAACATCGATTCACTCGATCTTGAGGGGTGTGGAATTGAGGCGATAGTGGTAAACACGCTACACCTCACCACAAAACCGGGACTCTCAACAGTGCATGGCGCCGGTGGTATCCACAATTTTATGAACTTCAGGCACCCGGTGATCTCCGACTCGGGTGGGTTTCAGGTTTATTCACTCATAACGGAGTCGAAGGCGGGGACGATTCACAAAGACGGATTTACCTATCGGCTTGAAAACGAGAAGGAAAAAAGCACGTTAACCCCCGAGAAGTGCATTCAGCACCAGTTCCGAATCGGGGCTGATATTATTTACTGCCTCGATTATTGCACACACCCAAGCGCGCCCGACAGTGTGCAGGAGGAGAGTGTGGATCTTACATTAAAGTGGGCGAAAAGGTGTAAAACAGAGTTTGAAAACCAGCTGAAGATCAGAAAGATCAAAGAGGGTGACAGCCCGCTTCTTTTCGGTGTGGTGCAGGGGGGCAACAACCCCGGGCTCCGGAAAAAATGCTCGGAAGGATTGCTTGAAACCGGCTTCGACGGATATGGATTCGGTGGTTGGCCTATTGACGATGAAGGAAAACTGCTCGACATGGTTGGGTATGTTGCTGAGATTATAGGACCCGGCTACCCCAAGCATGCACTCGGGATAGGTAAGCCCGAAAACCTCGCTAAAGCCTGGCTCGCGGGTTACGAGATATTCGACTGCGTGATCCCCACGAGAGATGCCCGCCACAAAAGGCTCTACACCTTCAGGAATTATGATGGTTTAACATCACGTGATGACCTTACCGGTGATCTATACAAGTACATCTACATGCAGGATGAAGTACATATAAAGGATTTTGGTCCCATAGAAGAAGGATGTGACTGCCATACATGCCGGAATTTTTCGAGAAGTTATCTGTATCATCTTTTTAAGATCGGCGACACCCTCGCGGGCAGGCTGGCAACAATTCACAATTTAAGAT
>JAEYUD010000156.1 GCA_023433685.1 Bacteroidota bacterium | reverse complement strand
CTTCCATACAGGGTGTATCTTGGAAGTGAAGCCTCGAAGTCAAACCTTGATCCAGTCGACTCTGACACCAATACCACCAGAACCGTAACCGTTCCCATTAAACTTGAGACGGGCAAACATCTTGTGATCATCAAACTCCTGAGCATCGGAAAAGCCACCGGCGATAGAGAGCTTAACGTTACAATAAAGTATCCCGAAGGTTCTAAAGCTTCAATAGATGTAACTACCGGAACCGAAACTGCCACTTCTTTCGAGCGGCTTCTCGACGACCCCAAAATTCAATCTGTCTCCATTTCTAAAGACGGGAAATACGCTGCCGTTGCCCTTTCAGTTAGAAGCACTTCAAGGGGTACTTTCGACAGAAAAACCGTGATCTATGAAACCTCTTCAGGTAAAACCGTTAAAGACCTGCAGGTCTCCGGTTTCGAATGGATCTTTGGCGATAAATACGCGTATACCACCACCTCCGGCAAGAAAACCACACTGAGTACCGGATCTGCTTCAAATGGCGAATCTGAAGTTTTGCTTGATGGTATCGAAAGTTTTGCGGGCTCCACTTTCAGTGCCGATGGCTCCAGAATCATCTATTTCGTGTCGAAGGAAGTTCCCGAGTTCGATGGAGGAATGAAGAGACACACGGGCATCCAGGACAGATGGCCCGAGAACAGGGATAAAACAAAGATATTGATGTTCGACCGTAAAACCGGGATAACCTCAGTGATATCAAATTTTGATGACGGTTTTGCCTTTGGCGACATCTCAATTGACAACAACCTTCTTCTTCTGACAAAATCAGATTACGATCTTAAAACACGTCCCTATTCATACGCAGATCATTTTATTTATGACCTCCGTACAGGAAAGCTCGACTCCCTTTTCAGAGGATATTACAGCGGTGGTGCTGTATTCTCGAGAGACGGTAAAAACCTTCTTCTTACCGGCGGTCCGGGGCTTTTTGGTGAAATTGGAATCACAACTCCACCGGAATTGATCCCGAATGACTATAACACCCTCCTCTACCGGTACGATATTTCCGGCAGAAAAGCAACCTGTCTTACCAGGGATTTTGATCCCGCTATCTCAACATTTTTTGAGGATGGAAACACCGGTGATATCTGGTTGATGACAACTGACAGAAGTTACATGAACGTTTGGGTACGGAGTGCAGAAGGACAATTCAGAAAGCTAAACGCTCCAGTAAAATCGGTCGAGAGAATGGATATTGATCCCGGATTCAAAATGGCTGTGGTTTATGGTTCCGACCCTGACTACCCCGGAAGGGCATTCCTCCTCGATCCTGAAACGGGAAAATCGAAATTACTCCTTGATCCGAACGAAAAGACATATAAAAATGTTAAAGTTGGTAAGTACGAAGAATTCACCTTCACTTCTGCTGAAGGAAGAACAATTGAAGCGGCGGTTTTCTTCCCGCCCGGTTATGACGCGGCAAAGAAATACCCCTGCATCGTAAACTATTACGGTGGTACCACCCCCGTTTCAAACACTTTTGAGGGACGTTACCCTAAGAACATCTGGACTGCCAACGGTTACATTGTATTTATCCTCCAGCCATCGGGCGCGATAGGATACGGGCAGAAGTTTGCTGCCTACCACGTGAACGACTGGGGCACATCAGTGGCTCAAGAAATTATCACCGGCACGCAGGAACTTCTGAAACGGTACCCCGCGGTAGACGGAAAACGCCTCGGATGCATCGGTGCATCATACGGCGGTTTCATGACGATGTCTTTAGTAACCAAAACGGATATTTTCGCGGCCGCCATTTCCCATGCCGGTATAAGCACCCTTTCGAGTTATTGGGGCGAAGGTTTCTGGGGTCTTGTTTATTCAGCAGTGGCAACAGCCAACAGTTTCCCCTGGAACCGTAAAGATATTTACGTGGATAAAAGCCCGTTGTTCTCGGCGGACAAGGTTACCACTCCCATACTGCTTCTTCACGGTAATGAGGATACAAACGTGCCGAAGGGAGAAAGCATCCAGTTTTACACCGCCCTGAAACTTTTAGGGAAGGATGTTGAATTAATAGAAGTTGACGGACAGAACCACCACATCCTCGACTACGATAAAAGGAAGAGGTGGTCTAAAACAATACTGACCTGGTTCGACAAATATCTTAAAGGCGATTCAGCCTGGTGGGATGAACTTTACCCTGTAAATTAATAGATATTTTTAATTAGTATGAGGTTATAATGCCCGCGTATAAGTCGGTCGCGTTATTCACGGATAATCCAGGAACGATAGAAATCTATTCTGAATTCGCGCGAAACGGAAATCACGATCTTCTCCATCTCGCGAAAAATCTTCAGAATATCAGGGAACTGGCAACGAGGAAATTCGATATGATCATTATCGAAATATCGAACCCCTCGATGACTGAGATTGAATTTGTTGATCAGGTTCACTCTTCAAGTGATGCCGCCCCGGTAATTGTGGTGTCATCATATTTTTATGAAACACGGGAAATAGTTTTTGGTAGCAAGATCAGTGGGTTCATTCAGAATCCTCTCTCCGTACAAAAACTCGAGAGCGTGACAACGGGCTTCTTCGAGGAAGAGGTGCCTGAACCGGTAAATGCAGAGCAGGAAAACAAGGTCGACCGGCTGTTGCAGTTGAACAAACGGCTCACAGTGCTTCTTGAACTTACCCGGTCGCTCACTTCGATCACAGATCTGGATGAGCTTCTTGCTCACATTGTTAAAATGACGCCGGAAGTGCTGGCGGCTGAACGTGCCACTGTTTTCATTCATGACAAGTCGAAGAAAGAACTTTGGTCACGTACCGGCACAGGTTTGAAAGCAGCTGACATCCGGTTTCCCGAAAGTCAGGGAATCGCCGGTGAGATATTCACAACAGGCATGCCTTCGATAATATCGGATCCGTACAGCCACCCAAAGTTCAACAAGGAGTTCGATCTGAAGTCAGGCTTCAGAACGATGAACATACTCTGCTACCCCCTTAAAAATATTAACGGGGAGACCATCGGGGTGATCCAGGTGTTGAACAAAAGAAACGGTGACTTCGATGCCGATGACGAGTCTTACCTCGGAGCCCTCGCCTCCGGAATCGGTATTGTACTCGAGAATGCCCTGCTGCGCGAAAGCATCAAGAAGCAGCTCGAAGAAGTTCAGCAGGCATACGTTGAGCTTGATATCGCGCAGAATACAATTCTAAAAGAGACAAAAACTGCAACAATTTTCGAATTGCAGGGTATAATGAAGGCTGCGCTTCAAGAAGGAAATCCATTGGGGGCAATAGCAAGCATGAAAAATGATTACCTTTATGATACAAGACTCGTTAAACAGCTCGAGGCGATCGAGTCGGCTATCAAAAAAGTGTTTAGAGACACAGACGAATTTGTGAGACAGAACGTTCAATGAGGATGAATTTCAACCTTTCAGGAATAACAAAAATAATTGCAATTTTTGCGGTCATTCTGGCGACATTTCCCGTTTCAGGATGCAGTAAAGAATCAAACAAAACGAACAGAATTGGAGAAAAGATGTTATTCGACAGTACAAAATACTCTGTAGCAACTTTTGGAGCCGGATGTTTTTGGTGCGTTGAAGCTGTTTTCGAAAGGCTTAAAGGAGTTGAAAAGGTTATCTCCGGATACTCCGGTGGCACAGTTCCGAACCCCACATACAAGCAGGTCTGCGAGGGTAACACTGGTCACGCGGAGGTTTGCAGAATATATTATGACCCCAATGTGGTCTCATACGATGAACTGCTTGAGGTTTTCTGGAAGACTCATGACCCCACCACCCTGAACCGTCAGGGCAATGATGTTGGCACCCAGTACCGCTCCGCGATTTTTTACCACGATCAAAAACAGAAAGAACTCGCCGAGTTCTACAAAAAGAAACTTGATGAAGAGAAGGTTTTCAAAGACCCGGTAGTAACTGAAATAGTGCCTGAAGTTGAGTTCTATGTGGCTGAAGACTACCATCAGAACTATTATGATGAGAACGGCATGCAGCCGTACTGCGCCTTTGTGATAAAACCAAAAGTTGATAAATTTCAAAAAGTATTCAAAGATAAACTCAAATAATCACCAATTTAATAGGAGAATAGTATGAGATCTCACGAGATCGATTATCAGATACTTGGTTCAGACCTTCAGATGGTTGAAGTGGAGCTGGATCCGGGTGAAACCGTGATCGCCGAAGCAGGTGCCATGTGCTACCTGGAAAACGGAATAGAGTTTGAAGCCAAGATGGGCGATGGTTCAGATGCCAATTCGGGCTTTTTTGGCAAGATGCTTTCAGCCGGAAAAAGGGTGCTTGCTGGTGAATCACTTTTCATGACGCACTTCACAAACCGTGGAAGCGGCAAGAAAAGGGTTTCATTCGCCGCGGCATACCCGGGTAAGATCATCCCGATTGATCTCTCCGAAATGGGTGGTTCCATACTTTGCCAGGCCGATGCCTTTCTGTGCGCCGCTATGGGCACCAAAGTAAGCATCGCTTTTACTAAAAGACTGGGCGCGGGTTTCTTCGGAGGCGACGGATTCATCCTTGAGAAACTTCAGGGTGACGGTAAAGCGTTCATCCACAGCGGTGGTACGATAATCAAAAAAGAGCTCGTGAATGATGTGATCCGTATCGATACAGGTTGCCTCGTTGCATTTACAGAAGGTCTCGACTATGATATCGAGAAATCCGGTAATTTGAAAACCATGCTCTTCGGCGGTGAAGGTATCTTCCTCGCGACCATCAGAGGAACAGGAACGGTTTACATTCAGAGCCTGCCATTCTCCAGACTTGCTGACAAGATCATTTCCCGTGTACCAAAATCATCAGGCGTGAGCATCACTTCAAGCTCTGACGATTAGACACAGAATTCTTCGATGATATAATTAATGAGGCTGTCTTGATTGTGAATTCAGACAGCCTCTTTTTTTGAGCTCCACTTTCACACCAGCGGCCGGTAGAATCTGAAATCCTTTTTTCATCTTATTTTCACATTCGATCACTATATTGAATACTGTTTTCTGAAAGTGTACGATTTTATAAATCAAATTTTCCGGTCCTTTTAACTTGATCCAGTGAATAAGTACCCGGAATTGATCGTATGATACTCGAATTTATTTGGTTATGATTCGAGATCAGAAAATAATGTTTTTACTAAATTTTGAGCTGTCTGTTAAATGAGAATACTGATAATAGAAGATGACAGAAGAATTTCAACTGCTCTGTTAAACGGGTTGAAGCAGGAGAGTTTTGCGGTCGATCAGGCTTTTGATGGCGTCGAAGGTGAGAATCTTGCTCTAATTAACAGCTACGATGCTATAATTCTTGATATCAGACTCCCAAAACAGGACGGATTGGAAACCTGCGCCAATCTTAGAAATTCAGGAGTACTCACTCCAATTCTTATGCTTACCGCACTTGATGATGTTTCTGACAAGATCATGGGACTCAACAGCGGTGCAGATGATTATCTCGCGAAACCTTTTCATTTTGGTGAACTTCTCGCCCGTATTCGCTCACTGACCAGAAGACATTCAAGTGAACGAAGCACCACTTTAAAAAAGTATGGTTTAACGCTTGATCAGAACACTCACAAGGCTCAACGGGATGGGAAGCAAATTACACTTACCTCAAAAGAGTATTCTTTACTTGAACTCTTTATGCTGAATCCGGACAAAATAATTTCAAGGGAAATGATATCAGAACACTTATGGGACATGAATTTTGACCCGAGAAGCAACATAATAGAGTCATATATCAAATTCTTGAGACAAAAGATCGATAATGGCTTCACAGTACGCTTGATTCACACAGTGAGGGGTGCAGGTTATATGTTTTCGGAAAAACCTGAATGACCCTTACAATCAGGCACAAACTTACAATAGCCTACATTTCAGTTTTTGGCGCGGTTCTGCTGATTTTTGCGATCATTATCTATCAGAACCTCAAGCAGATTGAAACTGAAAGGATAGAAAGCGCGTTGAGAAGTTACTCCACTATACTCAAAGCAGAATTGGAGGAACAAACCGATGATAATCAATCGATCGATATTCAAGGGTTGCGCGCGGTAAAAGCCGAGGGGTTGGTTGATACAAGACTTGCACTGTTCGATGATTCCGGACGTAAAATATTCTCTGATTCGCTCGCTCTTCTTTACCCCGGAAATGTTAAAGGTCAAAGAGGAACTGAGTGGTTTGAGACGATAAAGAATAAATCCGGAGAAAACCTTAAAGCTCTTTATTGCGTAGTGGAATGTAGAAATGGCAGCGTGTATCATCTCCTGATATCGGCTTCAATGAAAGAGTCCGATAGTGCAATGGGAAAATTTCTGTTAATCATCGCCATATTAATCCCGCTCGCTCTGATTCTTTCAACCATTACATCTCTTAAAATTGCAAAAGCATCTTTCAAACCTGTAATAAAAATGACCGGCACTGCAAAGGAAATTTCTGCTAAAAATCTTGATAAAAGGATTGAACTTCCTGACGCGAGAGATGAAATTTTCCAGCTCGGAATAACGCTAAATGAGATGATCGACCGGCTTGAGAATGCTTTTAAAAGCCAGCGGCAATTTGTTTCCGATGCATCACATGAAATCAGGACACCTCTTACTATAATCAGGGCTGAACTGGAGCTTCTTGAGAGAAGTATCAGTGATATTCAAGCAAAGAGCAAAATTGGTAACGCACTCACGGAGATCGATATTCTCACTAATCTGACTTCATCGTTACTCGCGCTTGCAAAAGTTGATTCTTCAAAGGATTTATTAAAACCCGAAAATCTGTTTCTGGACGAGCTAATTACCGAAAATATTCAACCATTTAATCTGACTGCCGGCGAAAAAAATATCACTTTTTCAATTGAAATGAGCGAACAGGTTGTTGTAAATGGTGACAAAGATAAATTAAGAAGTATTTTTTTTAATCTAACAGATAATGCGGTAAAATATTCTTTCCCCGGAACTGTGATATCGATCTCAATCGGAAAGTCCGGTAATTTCGCGGTAATTAAATACCTGAACAAAGGAACTCCGGTTTCAGCGGATGAGATCAATAGAATTTTCGACAGATTCTACAGATCCGTGAATGTTCCCGCTGAGAGCCGTGGAAATGGGCTTGGACTGTGCATCGTAAAAGAATTTGTAGAATTACACGGTGGGTCAGTGAGTGCAGAAAGAAATGTTGATTCCGGCACTTTGTTCACTGTTAAGTTACCGGCGATATCTCTTTAATACAGATTTTTTTAGGCCGCATTTCGTATAAAAACACACAATTCAAGTAAATTTTTCAATTTTCATCTTGCTTTCATATTCGGACTTTAGATTTGTTGATAACAATTACTTAATTTATCAATAGCGAGATACAACATGAAATCTTTCAAATATTTACCCGCAGAAATGGTTCTGGCTATACTAATTTCCCTCTGCTTCGCCACGGTGAGCATTGCTCAAAATACTCAAAAAGACTTCTCAAAAATCCTCCCCGCCAAGGTTCTTGAGTCATTCAAGAAAACTTTTCCAACCGCTGTAATTAATAATGCCGGTGAAGAAAAGGAGAAGGGTGTAACTTATTACGAAGTTGAAAGTGTGGATGGCACAGTCAAGAGAGACATTATCTTTCAGGCAGACGGAAAAATCGTCGAAATCGAAGAAAAAATTTCAACAGGTGATCTTCCCGTAAAGGTTAAAGATTCATTGAACAGCAAGTACCCTAAATGGGAAATTGCGGCTGCAGAAAAGCTCACTAAAGACAATAAGGAAAGCTTTGAGGTTCTGCTTAAAAAAGGGAAAGAGACCAAGGAAGTTGTGCTTGATAAAGATGGCACTGTATTAAAGAAAGAATCAAAATCAAACGACGAGGATGATGAGGATAACGAAAAAGATCAGGATTGATCAGCGAATCCGGATTTAATTTTATTCAGACCTGACCCCTGCCAATACCGGGGTCAGGTTTTTGAATTTTTACTTGTATTTTATCGACAGATTGACGAGTTTAATTCTTGGATCTCGCGGAACAGGCAGATTGCATACCATGAAATTTTTAATTAAAGAGTTATAGTATGAAAGATTGGAGAAATTTGATTTTCCCTTTAATTCTATGTGGAATAGTCACGATTAATCTCTACGCGCAGAACGACCTGGAATATTATCTAAAATCCGCATATCAAAACAGCGCCGGACTGCATGAAAACAGGGGTATCGCCAAGTCCGCGGAATATGATAAATCAATCGTAGAAGCACAATTTTCCTCTCCTTATCTCTCAGTTACCTCGAATTACCTCTTTGCCCCTTTCTTCAATAATGATAAATTTATAACAACTTCGCCCGGCGAAAACGCGATCGGTTACGATGCCGGGATAACAAACGGTGGTCTATATTCAGCACAACTTAATCTGGAAATGAATTTGTTTTCAGGGGGATCTGCTGACGCCTTTAAAAACCAGGCAGACCTTAAAATAAAAAGCGCAGGCAGTGCCTCAGAAATTGTAAAACACACTTTGGAGCGGGATGTAACAGCACAATATCTAACTGCTGTTGAATCTTTTGAAATTCTTAAACTTTCACGGGAAATCGCTGATACACTCAGATATCAATACAAACTGGCTGGAAAACTTAACAAGAACGGACTGCTTAAGGAATCCGATCTTTTGCTGTTAAAACTTGAGACAGATTCTTATGATTTTAATTGTAATCTTCAATACATTGAATACCGCAAAAATCTAATCGCGTTGAACACCATTTGCGGAATAACCGACACTTCTTTTAAAGTATTAAAAGAGGTTGAGCTCGAGACTAAAAACCCGGTAAATCAATCATCATTTCTCCGGCAGTTTGAGATAGACAGTCTGTCATTAGTGAATATGCAAGAAATTAATGAAACCAAATACCTTCCCCGGATCAGCCTGTTTATCAACACCGGACTCAACGCTGTTGAACTTCCGGGGATTGAAAAGAAATTCGGAATGAGCGCGGGAGTCAATTTCAGTTTGCCTCTTTATGACGGCGGGCAAAGGGATATCACCAGGCAGCAGACTCAAATTTCCCTCGGAACCGTTCAGGCTTACAGAAAAAGCACAGGAACAATGATAAGTAATAACATAAGTACTTCGCTGATCCAAATCGAAACTGCCAATAAAAAATTGGATCAGTTTTCGGAACAAATTTCCGGTTATGAGCGATTTTTAGCACTCGCGAAAGCTGAATTGTTCAAGGGTTTAAGATCGATGACCGAATATCTTTCCGCGGTCGGAAATTTTATCGAACTTAAAAAAAACCACCTTTCAACAAAATTTGATATTCTGCAATCCATGAATCTTTATAATTTCTGGAACTGGTGAAATGATGTTAAGCCTGAGCGCGAAAAAGTCAGCAATTCTGATGATATTTGCTTCCCTACTTCTAATTGGTTGCAACAAGAAAGAAGAAAAAGAGCCTGAAATGGAAGTTAAAGGTATAGAGATATCAGCAGGAAATTTAACTCGTACTAATTTGAGCGAAATTATTAACCTGAACGCGGTAACAACCTATCAGGATCAGGAAATTGTTCGTGTCGGATTTCAGGGATATATTGAAAAATCATTTAAAGCCCCCGGAGATGAGATCAGGAAAGGGGATCTACTTTTTGAGATCCGGACAAAAGAATCAGATGCAGTAAAAGGGATTTTGGATGAACAGTCGGCTGATTTTGCCGGTGCAGTCAAAATTTTTGCCCGGACAAATGGAGTTTTAACTGAACTCACACATCAATCCGGTGAATACATTTCGGATGGCGAGCAGTTGGCTGTGGTGGTTGATCCACGATCGCTAAGATTTTTCCTCGAAGTGCCTTTTCAGTACTACTCAGCCATTACATTGAATAAATTTTATACAGTCCACCTCCCTTATGGTAAAGATATACAGGCGAAAGTTTCTAAGCGGCTTCCTGTTATCGACCCCATAAATCAAACACAGCGTTACATTCTCGAACCTTCAAAGAACTGCAATCTTCCATCCAACCTGAACCTCACAGTGGTTATTCCGTTAAAATCTGTCAAAAATGCTGCCACGTTGCCCAAATCCGCTGTCATGACTAATGAAACACAAACTGAGTTCTGGGTCATGAAACTTATTAACGATTCACTCGCGGTTAAGATAAATGTAAAAAAAGGGATCGAATCTGACAGTCTTGTACAGATAATTGAACCTGTTTTCGATGAGAGCGACCGGTTCATTTTCAAGGGAGGGTATGGACTCCCTGACACAGCAAAAGTATTGATCGAAAAAGAACAATGAAATCGTTTTATTCAGATTATAAAGGACCTGTTGCCGCGATAGTATTTTTCATCCTCATCGGTGGAATCTTTTCACTACAAGATATTCAAACTGGTCTCTTCCCTGACATAACTTTCCCAAAGATCAAGATCATCATAGAGAATGGACAACAACCGGTGGATATTATGATGGTCACTGTTACAGTTCCGGTCGAAAATGCAATTAAAAAAGTCCAGGATCTCAAAATAGTCCGCAGTACCACTTCGAGGGGAAGTTGTGAGATCTCGGCTTTCCTTGAATGGAATTCAAATGTCGATCTCGGAAAGGAAAGGATCGAATCTCAGATCAATTCGATTAAAGAATCACTTCCACCCGGAGTTAAGATAACAGTGGATAAGATGAACCCCTCTATCCTTGCTGTGATGGGTTATTCTCTTGAAGGTGATAATAAAAGTCCTCTTGAATTGAGGCAGATCGCAGAATATACAGTCAAGCCGTATCTGTCTCGGTCGGAGGGGATAGCCGAAGTGCGGGTGGTAGGAGGTAAAGAAAAAGAGTACCTTGTTTCCTTGAATCAGGCAAGACTTACTGAACTTGAAATAACACCTCAGAATGTGGTAGCGGTACTCTCGGAGTCGAACTTCATCGCGACAAACGGGTATGTTAATGATTACAACAGAATGTATTTAAGCGTGACCGATGCCTCGATAGGCGATCTGAACAAACTTCAGAATACGATCATCAAACTCACTCAAAAGCGGGAAGTAAGAATAAAAGACATTGCAACAGTCGAAGTCGCCGGGAAAAAGGACTATATAAAGGTGAACGCGAACGGCAAGAACGTCCCTTTATTTGAAATAATGAAGCAGCCTTCAGCCAATCTATTAACAGTCACAGACGAAGTAACCCGAAGGGTGGAAGAACTGAACAAGCTCCTCCCAAACGGTGTCAGGCTCAAACAGTATTATAATCAAGCCGGATTTGTTAATGGTGCGATCAATAGCCTTCGAGATGTTCTTTGGGTGGGTCTGCTTCTTGCAATTATTGTGACGATGCTCTTCCTTCGGTCTGTCAAGGCAAGTTCAGTTGTGCTACTGACAATCCCGGTTACACTCTCGATCACGCTGATCCTGTTAAATATCCTGGGATATACTTTCAACATAATGACCATCGGAGCGATCGCGGCTGCTATCGGATTGATCATTGACGATGCAATAGTTGTAGTCGAACAGATTCATCGTACTCATGAGGAGCATCCGGATGAAACCAGCGTGCAACTTGTACAGAAGGCTATAAAATATCTCTTCCCCGCAATGACTGGTTCATCACTAAGCACCATTGTTATATTTTTTCCGTTTGCGCTTATGGGAGGAGTGGCCGGTGCATATTTCAAGGTGATGACAAATACAATGATAATCGCGCTGGTTAGTTCATTCTTTGCCACTTGGTTGTGCCTGCCCGTCTTGTATATATTGTTTTCAGGTAAAGGCAACCCCGGCAAAGTTAAGTCAAAAGACCTGAAACGGCGGGATTGGGTATTATATACTATCAACAGGCCTCTACTGGGTGCGGGACTGTTGCTTGTTCTTTTGATAGTGGCGGTTTTGATCATTCCCAGATTGGAGAGTGGATTTCTTCCCGAAATGGATGAAGGTTCTATTGTACTGGATTTTACCAGCCCTCCGGGAACATCACTTGAAGAAACGGACCGGATGCTCTCAAAAGTGGAAAAAATTCTGCATGAAACTCCTGAAGTGCATACTTTCTCCCGCAGGCTCGGAACCCAAATGGGATTTTTTATCACCGAACCAAATTATGGCGACTATCTCATACAACTAAAGACAGATAGAGAATCGAGCACTGAAGAGGTATCAGATGAAATCCGTAAAAAAATAGAATCAACCTTGCCGGCTTTGAGAGTTGACTTCGGTCAGGTAATGGGTGATCAACTCGGTGACCTGATTGCCACAACCCAACCGATAGAAGTAAAAATTTATGGCGAAAATCAAGAACAGCTTCAAACCATCGCGGTACGGGTGGCAGAGATAATTGGTACAGTTCAAGGAACAGCTGATATTTTTGACGGAATTACAATAGCGGGCCCACAAATGGAAGTGAAGCCCAATATTTCCCGGCTTCTGCAATTTAACCTTACACCGGCTGATTTTCAGGTAATGATTCAAAATAAGATAGAAGGTGTGGTTGCAGGAAGCATTTTGGAGAACAACAGACTTACCGGTATCAGAGTACGAGAAGCAGGGAACATAAATCTCACATACAATGATCTTAAAAATAGCCAGATCATCCTTCCTGACGGTAAACTCCGAAGGGTTGACGAATTGGCGGAAATCAAACCGGGCAAGGGTGTGGCAGAAATCAAGCGTGAAAACCTGAAAATGATGATACCGGTAACAGCCCGGCTAAACAACCGTGATCTTGGCAGCGCGCTTAAAGAAATTCAGGAGAAGCTTTTGAGGGAGATATCCCTTCCACAAGGATATACAATTGAATTTGGCGGCGCGTATAAGGAACAGCAATCAGCATTTAGAGAATTGCTTTACATTCTCATATCCGGGATTTTCCTGGTTTTTGTTGTGATACTTTTCCTGTTCAGAAAAATTAAAACCGCATTGATAATTATGATCATCGCCGCTGCAGGTATTGCCGGTAGTCTTGTCGCGTTGTATGTGACCAATACCCCGCTTAATGTGGGGAGCTATACGGGTATGATCATGATAATCGGCATAATTGGGGAAAACTCAATTTTTACATATCTGCAGTACCGGGTTGAGCGTAACAAAGTTGGGAGGAATGAAGCAATAGTTTATTCTATTTCAACCCGGCTGCGTCCAAAACTTATGACCGCCCTTGGTGCAATTGCCGCACTTTTCCCTCTGGCACTTGGTGTCGGCACCGGAGCACAAATGCACCAGCCACTCGCGATCGCGATCATTGGAGGGCTTATTATCGCGCTCCCTCTTCTTCTGATCGTGTTACCTTCATTTATAAGAATTGCAGAAAAGTAGATTTTGAGATTATTTGATTAGATACAACAACATCCTGTACTATATCAATTGGAAATTGTCTGAGTTCTTGAAATTACTTTAACCGGAACAGATTTGTAACAGGACTTTTAATACCTGCGTTTTTAGCCTGTTTTGAGGGTTTTTCAGAAGGGATGGTACCCCCGGCAGGAATCGAACCTGCGCACATGGCTCCGGAAACCACTGCTCTATCCACTGAGCTACGGAGGCATCAAATAATAGCTTATTTATAACACAAATTTACGAAAAAAAAACGTTACCGGCATTAAAAAAGCCCCGGGGATACCGGGGCTAAAAAGATTCCATTGTGCTCTGTTAATTATTGCAGCTGGAAGCGGATTGGGACGGTAACCTGTACGTTAACGGGCTGACCGTTCTGTTTTCCGGGGTTCCAACGAGGCATCATCATGACCACGCGAAGAGCTTCTTCATCGCAGCCACCACCAATACCTCTGGCAACTCTTGGGCTCGAGATCTGACCTGTTTTCGAAACCGTGAAGGTAACGATAACCTGTCCTTCAACCCCCGCTCTTTTGGCGATCTCAGGATAAGCAATATTCTGAGCCAGGAAGCCATAAAGAGCTCCGTCACCACCGGGGAATGAAGGCATTTCTTCAGCGAAAGTAAACACTTCCTCTTTTGCTTGCTTGTTCACGTCCTCTTTGGAGACATCGGGTTTCTTGTCGTCGAGACCATCAGTCATTTCGACATCTGCATCACCTCTGAAGTCACCGCCTTCAACACCCTGCCGGGTAACGGTTCCAACGTTTTTGTTCTGCAGTTCTTCAACTGTCGGAGGGGCTTCCTCTTTCACCTGATCGTCGGGCTTGATAACAGGAGGAGTAAATTTAACGGAGGCTCTTTCGGGAGCTTTCTTTTCCTGCTCCTTGAAGACGGTTTCCCGTTTCTCTTTTTCCTTCTGTTTTTTCATTGCCTGAAGCTGAGCCTTAACATCCATTGTTACCTGCTTGTTCTCTTTAGCGGTGCTTTTCTCAATGGCGTTGATGATCATCGGCATTGAAATGGCGGTGCTAAAAAACACGGCGGTAAGAATGAGAGCTATGGATAAGAACTTTCCGTATAGTTTACGAAGAACGTAGGCTCCATATTCCTTGTTCTTCAGCGCAAAAACTATATCAGTCAAATCAACTTTTGCCATTTTTTACTCTCACTTTTTACGGTTATTGTAAATGCTCAAGTCAGACTCCGCAACGTCAACTATGGCGTACTTCTTTACTTCAGTATAATTCATCATATCGAGCACATCAACCAGATTTTGATACGATGATTTATCCATTGGTTTGATCACCACGAAGAGATTTACCTTCTTCGTTTTCGGATCGTCATCACTTTCAAGCTCATTCTGTTTGTCGGTGATGGCTTTTCGAATCTTTTCGTAAGCCCCTTTGTTTGAGGGCTTGAACTCAGGAATGGAAATCAGTTTGTTAGTGTCAAGACCGAAATAATAAACCAGGGTGTCGCCACCTCCGATTATCACGGTCATTGCCTCGCTCTGCCTGAGTTCTGTCTGGTTGATCTGTTGCTGTTCCTGTTGTTCTTTATCTTTAACAGGCATCACAATGTCCATCACTTGCGGCTTGCTGAAGGTAGTGGTAAGCATGAAGAAAGTTACCAGCAGAAACGCCAGATCCACCATAGGTGTAAGAT